>JAKBRR010000308.1 GCA_021845325.1 Thermoplasmata archaeon | reverse complement strand
TATGATGGCCAGATACAGAAGAATGAGAGGTGATTTTGTTTTTTACCCATGGGGATTTGATAATAACGGGTTGGCCACAGAACGTTATGCAGAGAAAGAGAGAGGCTTCAAAGTATCCAATTTATCAAGGGCTGAGGTTATAAGCATATGCACAGATGTGTCAAATGAAACGATAAGAAAAATGCTTGAGGTTTATGAAAAGTTTGGTCTAAGCGCTGACTTTGCAAATTATCTCACAACTTATTCCAAAGATTCCTGGAAACTTTCACAGAAGATGTTTCTTGAACTTGCCAGATCCGGCAAAGCCTACAGATCAGAATCGCTGACGATCAGATGCCCTGCATGTAAAACTGCAATTTCTCAAATTGAGATGAAGGATGAGAACCTTAAATCAGAATACTTCTTTCTGGATTTCAAGGGAGTTGAAGGGGGATATTTAAGAATTGCAACTACGAGACCTGAATTAATTGGAGCATGTGTTGCTTTGTGTGTAAATCCCTCAGATGAAAGGTTTACCGGTCTGGTGGGTAAGGAATTTATCGTTCCGGTTTACGAAAATGTTGTAAAATTAATCACAGATGAATCAGTTCTGCCGGAAAAGGGAACCGGGGCTGAAATGGTATGTACCTTTGGGGACCAGAATGATTATGAAATCTGGAAGAAGAACAATCTGGAGAGCAGGATAATCATCAATGAAAACGGACGGGTAAACGATGGAAAGCTGTTTACAAACAAAAGCATTCAGGAAGCGCGATCTCTCATTGTTCAATATCTTGAAAAAGAGCATTTGATCATAGAACGGAAAAAGATTGAACATTCTGTGAATACCCATGAGAGATGCGGAACACCACTGGAACTGGGAATAAGCAAGCAGTGGTTTATTGCATGTATGAATCTCAAGGAAGAATTACTTTCACAGGGAGAGAAGATAAAATGGCACCCTGAATTCATGAAAGTAAGATATGAAAACTGGGTAAAAGGTCTCAAATGGGATTGGTGTATCTCAAGGCAGAGGCCATATGGGATACCGATTCCTGTCTACTACTGCACCTCCTGTGATGAAATGTTTTTCCCTTCAGATGGAGAACTGCCTGTTGATCCCTCTCAAAAAGCACCAATCTGCCCCAAATGCGGATCCTCCAGCGCCATTGCTGACAGTGATGTTATGGACACATGGGCAACTTCATCCCTTACCCCGTCTATGTATCTGGAAAGGGCAGGATTGGATTCCAGATACAGAATTATGACTGCCAGATTCCAGGGTCATGATATCATTTCAACCTGGGCTTTTACCACCATATTAAGATCTTATCTTCACTGGAACAGCATACCCTGGGAACACATCTTTATTTCAGGAAATGTGCTGGATGCCCAGGGGGCTAAGATGAGTAAAAGCAAGGGTAATACATCTTATCCTGAGGAAATAATCGATCAGTATGGTGCTGATTCCATGAGATTCTGGGCTTCTGCATATTCAATGGGTGAAGATGCAAGGCTCAGGGAGCAGGAACTCACCAGAGGCCGAAGAACGGTTATAAAAATGTTTAACGCAACAAAGCTTGTTTCTTCATTTAATGGTGTGGGAAATTCGAAAAGAAATGCCACATTGAAACATAATGTGTGGGTTTTACAGAAATTAAATCAGACCATATTGAAAGTAACTGAACTTATGGAAGTTTTTGAGCTTGCAAAGGCCAGACTTGAACTTGATAAATTCTTCTGGGAAATCTTCTGCGATGATTACCTTGAAATATGCAAAGCAGTCTTTACTTCATCAGATTATGATGTGGAACAACGCTCTGAAACAGCGGAAGTATCTAAAATAGTAATGGAAAGCATTCTGAGGATGTATGCTCCCTTTATGCCTTTCATAACAGAGGAATGCAATGAAATTCTGGGATTCATAGAAAGCATTCATAATAAAACATGGCCTGCTGGTATAAATTTGCAGGATGATGGCTCTTTTGATCAGTCCATAGAGATAATTCATATGATAAGAGCTTTAAAGAGTAATCTGAAAACCAATGGCCTTACCCTGAAAGCTGTCCGGGTTGGAAGTTCCAATCCGGTTCAAAATGATGAGTTGCAGATTATTAAAGCCATTTCAAGACTGAATGCTGTAGAAACAAGACAGGAAGAAAAATTAACTGTTGAGGCAATTGAGAGTACCTCAGATAAAACTACATAGAGATTTGTGAATAGGATTCTTCTTTAGAGAGAAGGCAATTTGCCAGCCTTTCTATGACATAAACAGTGTTTCGATGCATGTCTTTTGCACTCTCTACAATAGCTTAAATATAAATACTCGATTAAGGGACAGGAAAACTACAAGGAGAATCTAAGATTATTCTGTGTTTTAACCAAAAAGAGTGTTTAAATGACAAAATTCGATGCGTTCGATCTAAGAAGCGAACTTCTGGACGCACTCAGTGAAATGAATTTCATAGAGCCTACAGAGGTTCAGGAAAAGGCAATACCCCTCGCCCTTGAAGGCAGGGACCTGATTGTCAGATCCAAGACAGGTACGGGGAAAACTGGAGCGTTTTTAATACCAATATTACAAAATGCAACCAGTGAAAAGGGAATACAATCAATTATCGTTGTTCCAACAAGAGAACTTGCCATGCAGGTTTTAAAGGTGGCTGAACAGATGTCCAGGCACCTCAATACGAAACCCGTTGTTGTTTATGGTGGTGCGAGTATAGAGAATCAGATAAGGAACCTGAGAAAGGGTACATCAATGGTAATTGGTACCCCCGGCAGACTTATAGATTTAATGGAAAGAGGAGAGATCAATCTTTCAAAGATCAGATATCTTGTTCTGGACGAAGCGGATATTATGCTTGATCTGGGATTTATTGAAGATATTGAATTCATAATCTCCAAGGTTCCGGAAAAGAAGCAATCAATGCTATTTTCTGCAACTGTTCCGGAAAGGATAGTTGGCCTTACAAAGAGATTTATGAAAAAGCCTGAATTCCTTAAAAT
>JAKBRR010000307.1 GCA_021845325.1 Thermoplasmata archaeon | reverse complement strand
GGAAAACATGGGAGGAGGAAACCTCCAGTTCCAGTGGATCCGGAACCTCCGCAGATGACGAAGAATGAGGAAACGGGTGAGTCGCCAGGGAAGGGTGATGCTGCTGATCCAGATCAGAAGAAAAAGATGACAAAGGCCCAGAAGAAGGCAGCGAAGATAAAAGCATCAGAAAAGAAGAGACTCAGCAAGGAAGAGAGAAGATCCTCTAAGACAAGAAGATCGAAGGACGGTACTTTCACAAAAAAAGATAACAGAACACATTTCGGATACAAGCTTCACAGCTCTGTAGGCGTCGACATGCCACTGATCAGGGAGTTTGTCGTAACCACAGCAGCACTCCATGATGCCAATGTTGATCTGAGTGTACCGGATATGCCATGTTACAGGGACAAGGGATACCAGGGTGCACCATGCAGGGGACTGAACGGGACAATGGATCGTGCATCCAGAAATAATCCGCTTTCAATCGATCAGGTAAGACGGAATCTGCGCATATCAAGGAAGAGATCACCCGGTGAGAGACCGTACTCCATCATCAAGGGAAAATTCAACGGTGATCATGTATATGTGACCATGGTGAGGCGTGTTCGCGTAAAGGCGACGTTCAAGTGTTTCCGCTACAATCTTTTCACAGTTATGAACCTGAAAAAAAGAGGGAAGATAGCGGCAGCCATGTAAAATGAATGAAAAGGAGGGAAACAGAAAAAATTAAGTAGTTTTGACGAGAACATACACATTCAACGGCATGATCATGCCGAAGATACAGGGGCAGTGTTGTCTTGTTATAGGAATCATAAGATTACAGAAAAGGTCTTGAGTTAAGGATTAAATATGCGTGATTTATAACATCTTATTTATGGAGACTCCTATAGTTACTGTTTTGATTTCGGCATACAATCGTAAAAAATATCTTCTTGATTCAGTCAAATCTGCCATCACACAGTCCTACCCGAAAGAAAAATATGAGATAATTGTTATCAAGAACTTTGAAGATAAAGAAATTGATGGATTCTTGGCTCTAAATAAAATAAGAAATATTATTGACGATTCAGAAGATGTAGGGAAGGTTCTTTTTAGAGGATTAGTAGAATCTGCCGGTCATATCTTGACATTCCTTGATGACGATGATATTTTCCATCGAGATAAGTTAGAAATTGTGTCCAAATTATTTGACAATAATTCAGATCTTATTTACTATAGGAATTCCAATCAAATTCTCGACGAGAATGGTCTAATTCATAAAGAAACCATTCGAAGAATGCCAGGAATTCCAGTTTATTTGGACACCACTTGCTTCAAAGCAAATGAGTTGAAAGAATTTATTAAATTTGGAGGGGGTTTTAATTTAAGCAGTATCTCTGTTAAAAAAAGCGTTCTTGAGAAACAAATGGAATTTCTACAAAAGCTAACATACAATACCGATACCTTCATTTTCTATTCAGCACTCAATACTGGTGGAGTAATGCTAACAGACTCAAAAATTTTGACCTATTATAGAATACATACGAATAATACCTCAAGAGCGGCAGATGACATGAGTGAACTTACCAGCAGGAATCTTTATTACGAAGGAGTAGAAAAAAATCTCTCTATGATACTTACAATGGTAACTTCACCATTAGCGAAGAAATTTCTTAATTGCAGTATACTAGAATCTCGCATAAAAGGTGAACTGTCTGATCCGGATTTCGCATTTCGCCCCAGAAAAAGCCATATGTATGCTAGTATAAGGTGTTCTCTATACACTGGGGAAAAATACAGATTCCTTTTGGGATTTTGGTCTATAATGTTGAAAATTGCCCCAAGTATGGCCAGAAAAAAGTACCTTAGAAATAAATATAGCATTTCGAAACAATTCGATGTAAAAGACTAACATGTTAGCCCGAACTAAACGAGGTGAAGCGACTGAATGAAACTGTATGCGTGGAAATAATAGTCCTAAATGATGATCGAATCCACAATACGATATACTCACTTTTAAACCAAAAGAGAAAACCAGATCGGATTCTCGTAGCTGATGGAGGATCTGGGCCAGAATTTCTCAACTGCATTAGAAATAAATTCACTGATCACCTTCTTGAAATTTGGGTTCTTCCAGGTTTACCTGTTGAAACTAGGCGAAAATCTCTAGAACTATTACAAGAAGATATAACGGTGTTTTTAGATTCAGACCAAGTTGCACCTGAAGGATGGTTGGAGAATCTAATAAGTCCTTTTTTGGAGAAAGATTCAAAATTATCTTTTACGGGCGGTCCAACGAAACCTTACAAGGAAGCAACGACAGAGATGGAGAAATACATAAATCTCGTTGAAGAACAAATATATGAAAGTGATCTCAAGAAAAAGCTAACATACATACCACTAGGAAATACGGCATGGAAAACAAGTGTATTGAAAGAGTTGGGTTTTGATTCGAGATTGAAATTCGAAGCAGAAGACAATGATCTGGAGACAAGAGCGTACCAAGCTGGTTACTATGGTGTGTTTGTGAAAGATGCTTGGGTATGGCATGATAAATCTTCCGAAACTAGTTTCTTAAGGGGTATGAAGAAAAGGTATAAGTATCTAGTCGGTGCCGCAACGGTTTTCATTAAGAATGGAACGCTCATTAGTAGATATAACGAGAATAGGAGTTTTGTTCCTCATCCGTTTGCAATGGTAGAAACTATCCTAAAACCCGTTGCCTTAATACACGCATACGTTAGGTGGCATCTTATAATTAAAAATCAGCCCCATTAAAGAAGTTTTCTACATATGGTGTTTAATACTTTGCTCTTCAATTTTACAGCGATTTGCTTACACTATCTGATTACTCCACCGGGATTGTTAATTTGTCAGATACCTTGACTCAGTGTAGTTGTTCTGAACGAGGTGCAGCCTTTCTAACAGGGACGGATGAAACAGTTGAATAAATGCGGTCCTTTCACAGACATACAAGAATTTCTAAAATATTGCACAGACCAATGTTTTATATAAAAAGCCATTATGATTT
>JAKBRR010000306.1 GCA_021845325.1 Thermoplasmata archaeon | reverse complement strand
TGACAATTCCGGTTTAATTCTTAATAATACCTCTTACAGAGCGATGGGAGGTTCCGCTACTTTTACATTTGCTGTCAGGAACACTGGACCCACCCCCATAGAACCGGCATTTTCTATTACCCCGAGTACTCCATTCAATGTAACTGGATATGAAACAACACTTTCCCCTGGTGCTCAGGAAATTTTTTCCATAACGATCGATTCCAATTCTGTTAATAGTCTTGGAATAAATACCTATCAGGTTTCTGTAACGACAGGGCAGTTTACAAGGTCAACCTCGATTGAAATTTATAAACTGGCACTTTCTCACACAATGAATTTCAATTCAACCAATCCTTACATTTTGAACATCAAGGGAAACAGTTCTGCAGATCTGGGCTTCTATTCCGTGGAAAATCAGAGTATTGCCATTTATCTCATAGGGCCCAGCAATATGTCATATATGGCCAGTGTTCACGGAAGTAATGCCAGGGAAACGGGTACTTATCTCCTGACAGTAAGCGGAACGCAGATAACTGGAGGTAGTGTGGAAAGTGTTGTAATAACGCCTTTGAAAGGTACCGGCTATTTTCAGGTTATAGCGGTAAATCAGACATGGTATGGGGCAGCAGCTTTTATTGAAACAGGGAGCTGAACCGGAACCTCAAATTAACCATATATTTTTCTTTTTAGAGATGTCTCTGGCTCATACTTTAATATTGTACTGAAATATTGTATCCTATGCTTTTCGGGTTTGTAATCAATCCTTATGCAGGATTGGGAATAAATTACAGAATGAAAGGTTCTGATTCCATAAAAGATGTTTCTGTGAGCACGTCATACTCCATTGACCGGGCCCGTTCATTTCTCCTTGATCTGGAAGAGGGAATAAGATTTTATGTTCCATCAGGTGAGATGGGTGAGAACGCAATAAAGGAAAGGGGTAATATGGTTTATGATGTCATCACAAATCCACATCCTCCTTTTACACGTGATGATACTATTGAATTTGCAAAGAAAGCATCCGAAATTTGTGATCTAATCATTTTTGTGGGCGGAGATGGAACCGCCAGAGATATTGTGAATGGAAACACTGAAGAGAGACCTATCATTGGAATTCCTGCGGGAATGAAGATGTACAGTTCAGTTTTTGCTTCGACACCTGAGTCAGCTGCATCAATAATTAACAGGGTTCACAGAACAGGAAATATGAAAATCCAGAAAGGAGAAGTCCTTGATCTTAATGAGGACCTCTTCCAGCAAGGCACGCTGGATGTAAAGAAGTATGCAGAAGCTTTCATTCCACTTGCCGATGAAGTTGTGAGAGACCCAAAAAATGTCTATTCATCCCAGGATACCGATATGATAGCAGAATACGTTCTGGATACCATGGACGATTCTTACTATGTTGTGGGAACAGGAACAACATGCAAGATGATTCTTCAAAAACTTGGATTTTTTACCAATCCACTTGGTGTTGATCTTCTTAAGGACAAAAAACTCATTGCTTCCGACATCTACCCTGAAGATTTTAAAAAATATTATTCAGAAGGTAGAGTTAAGCTCATCCTCACTCCAACGGGCGGGCAGGGATATATACTGGGAAGGGGGAACAGGCAGATTAACATGGATATTCTTAAATTTGTGAAAAAAGAGGATCTGATCGTAATATCATCACAGCAGAAGGCAAATGATCTGAAAGCCCTCAGAGTTGATATGGAGGGTTTTTCTGAATATTTTCATTCAAATTATATCCGTGTGGTTATCGGGTATTCAGACTTCAGAATTATGAAGCTCCTTTCTTCATAATGAGAGAGAAAAAAGTTAAACCTTTGATTGACTACTTGTTTATTGGCTGAGCGACGAAAAAGGACATTTGCAGACTTAAGTAAATATATCAAAAAATCTCCAAACCCCGCGTGGATTCTGCTTGCAGTTGCCCTAGGGTTCCTTGGTGTTTATATCTATACAATGAATATTTATCTTGCCACACTCATTGTTATTGTCCCCTATCTACTCAATCTGGCTCTTGACCAACTGACTTTTAAATCAACCAATACAATTTTCCCGTTAAGGAGAAACATCACTTCAGTTGCCATTACATTGTGGTTTTACATAATATTTTCTGGTATTCTCATTATCATATTTCCATGGCTGAAGTTTCAGGCAATTCCTCTTGGCATTAGTTTTACTGCCTTTTTCAGATATCTCGTTTTATATATATATTTTTCAAAGAAGCCCTATGTTAATGTGATTGCATCACTCTATTTCTCCCTGAGTCTCATACCCACATTCATCTATCTTGGCCTTTCTGGACCGATCCTTGAAATTATATTGTTTTCAATCTTTTCAGCTATTCTCGCGGCAATTTTTGTTGAAAAATCAACGAAAAAATTCAAGGAACGCTATGAGGAGGAACCTACAGACCTGATAAAATTCTTTCTTCTACATGGTTTTGATCGAAAGTACAATCAGATAGGTGAAAGATTTTTCAAGAGGATGTATAATCAGAACAGAACAGTGCCGGTTAAAACCATCACATTGAGGGAAAAGACAGGGAGCCTGAAGACGATTTTAGTTTTTCCATATATCCATCCGGGGCCATTCGGAACAGTGGGCTCCAGCGATCTGCCAATCAGGCTTCAAAAAAGATTGAATGATCTGAAATGCGATCTGATGGTATTTCACACAACAACCACCAATGATAACAACTGCTCAGGTGAAGAAGATATAGGGGCAATAGCAGAAGGCATCAAAAGGGCTATGTCATCCGGAGAAAAGGCCGAATTTATGTCCAGAGCAAAGAGGGTTAACGCTTCCAAATACGCAATTTCCATATTCAAATTCGGTGATTTTGGCTTTGGGGCTATCCTTCCTGAGCGTGATCCATTTGACGATGTCTCTCTTCCCGAGGGGAAGAGGATAATAGAGGCGGTTAAAGAATCAGGAGCAAGTGATTTCGCTGTAATTGATGCACAGAGCAACTATACACCGGGAGTTCTGGAACTTATGGATTGTTCACCGC
>JAKBRR010000305.1 GCA_021845325.1 Thermoplasmata archaeon | reverse complement strand
TTCATACATAACAGCATTTCTTCTCTCTCCACTGTCCTATGCAATAAATGGCCAGTGCATTTCAGCGGACAGAGGATCCGATATATGACGGTAAATGCCAGTAATCACCTCATAATAACAGCATGGAATCCTTTGGTTAGATTTCACATTTAGAATTTGATCAGGATTCTGATTGGAATATGTAATTTAACTCATTACGGAATATTTCCATTGAAATCATAAGGAAAGGTGCGTTTAAAAAACCACTTTACGAGGTTATTTATTATTATATGCACTGAAAGAATCGGTCGTTTTATCAATAAGTTCTGTTCAAGCTGCAAGAACTTACGAAGAAGATGTGACTGTCGTCTTCTGTTATTTTATTGAACCAGGTATCGATAAATCCTTAATTGATCATCCGTAACCTTATTTTCTCTTGTACGGAGGGAGAAAAGTATGCCAACATCTCTAACTTATTTCCTTAAAATTCAGAAAATACCACTTATCTGATCTAAAATTTTAACACACAATCAAACTCACACATAGAAAAACTCGGTCTTTCCATCATACACAACCTACCATCAACATTTTTGGGTAAACGCCATAATACTATGTCATGAAAACAGTCAGTGAGCCGGATGCGGGAATACCGCCAGTCCGGTTTGACGAGGAGGTTCTGAATAATTCCAGAGCTTTACTCTATAACAGAAGAGCATACAAACAAGTACAAGAATCTGGAACTGCCTGGATTAAATCTGTCTTCACCGCCTCCACAGAATATATAAAAACGCTATAATTCCTTACAAAGAAGCTCTTCGGTGAGCTTAGTGAGGTGTAATCGCCCATTAAAATTTACCCATTTTTGGCCATTGAATATTTACCGCCCCCATGTATTTTCATGCTGGAGATGGTAAATGCACTTACAGCGGAGGATTGATCGACAATATACACATCCAACAAACCATTCAGTGAATAGAATGAAATCCTTAGAGATTCAGTGATGGCTTCTGCTGTTATTGATAGAATATTGCATCACTTCACTGTGGTGAACATAAGAGGAGAATCCTATAGATTGAAGGATAGGAGAAAGAATGCATTACCGACAATGAGAAAGGAGTGATTAAATGAAGAAAAGTGTAGATAAAAGTGAGGAGTTTTATTGGCCGATTTTGGATATTTTACAATGAGCGTTTAGATTCATGAAACTAATCAGATCGTTCTCCTTCAGTTCCATATCCATCATAGGTATATTGTTAAGTATGATAACCCGGGGAGAACCTATTAAAAAGAAGTTGTCCAGAGATGTTTAAACACTCTCTAACTCAATATAGGGCGCTTTCCGCAGTCGCATGTAAAGGAATGATTCCATCATATTTCATGTTTTTGGTTTGGAGTCATGGATTATTAAAAAATCAACTAAAAATTGACAATGTCGATAGAACACAAGATTAATATAATATATACAATTAACAGAATCTATGAAACTTAGAATTAAAAATACAGAAAAGAAGAAATCTCGAAGGTATGTGGAACCGAAACACGTGGTTGTAGCATTTTTGGTTTTATTGGTCGTAGGGACGGGGGTAGCAGCTTCTATGAGTTCAAATTTGACTCAGAACGCTGAGAAGAAAGCCTCACCTGATGTTGTGGATGATAATAACGTAGTTTGGTTGCAAGTATATGGGACGAATATATTCGGAATGAAGATGGCATGGGTAACGGACCAATGGACCTTTGCATATGACACTGGAAATCTGGTTTTCGTAATTGGGCCCAACACTTTTAACACGCTTAATAATGGTGGAGTCTGGCCAGACGGAGGCTCATTTAATGGAGCGTATACATGCCCATCTGCAACGGTTCTTTTTTCCAGTGTCAATTGGAAATTAAGCTCACCTTTCAATTCGAACTCAGGTTCAATGTATGTAAAAGTAACTCCAAACAGCTATGACAATGTGAACTTCTATTACGGCATTGATGGGAGTACCACTTCAGTTACAATTCCCATCTCAGTAACATTTGGAGACGATGCTGATGTAGGAACTTAATCCAACACGTTAGCGTAATAATTTGGTGATTGTCAATGAAAAAGCCAATAACAAGTGGGGAAAGTAATAGAAAAATTAAAAAAATTAAATTTTTCAATAATTTCTTGGTTATTTTATTGGTAAGCTTAGGCATAATAATGTCGATACTACCTGTAGGCATGTATTTTTTTGAAACCTATTCACCTGCACCTCATCATGACAATCTTATGAAAGGTAGTAGTGTTACATATTATTCAACAAGTCCAATATTTTCTAATTCAAGTTCTGGCAAAACGTACTCTTATGGATATATTTTTAATGTGTCTTTCAACGGGAATTCGCACCAAATTAAAGCTACAGAGTTCATACTATGTTCTGAAGCAGGACATCCAATGGGGATAGACAGAAACGATTACGCGACTAATGCATTTATCGGTCAGAGTATTACCAAGATATCATCTTCGATTTTAACTGCGGATACACCCTTATATGATATATTAAGTGAAACATTGTTCCCTAATTCCAATCACGTCAATACAACTTACTGGTCTTACAATATTCTTAATAAATCCTTTGAAGGACCAACCTCTAATTATTGGGGAAATCCATATTTGTATTTCGCGAGTGTGCCTTCAATATGTTATATGGAATTTGGGCATTCAAAGATACTAAGCGCTTTATCAGTAAGCATGAATTCCTCTGTATTTCTTAATTTGACCAAACAAAAATCACCCGATAATACTCCAACAACACCTTACTCTAGCATTTTTTCCATCAGCCTGATTTACGGAAATACCTTACCCAATCAAAACTGGAAAGGGTGGTTATTAGACGGAATCTCTGGTGCATTTCCAGTTAATATAGCTCTGATGGCTTCAGGAATCCTATTATTTATAATTAGATACAGAAGATGACCTATGGAAGAAATAAATATAAAAGCAGATAATGTCATAAAATATTTTGGTGAAGTTATTGCCTTAAACAGAATTTCATTTGAAA
>JAKBRR010000304.1 GCA_021845325.1 Thermoplasmata archaeon | reverse complement strand
CCTCATAGAGAAAAAGCAGGAGGATGCCGGAATGATCCCACATTATATTAAATTCACGAATCCTGATTTTGACCTTCTGGCAAAGAGTTTTCACTGTGACTACTACTATGTTGACAGAGCAGAGGATTTTGAGGAGTCATACATTAAGGCAGGGAGGGAGAATGGAATTAAGATAATAGAGGTAAAACTTTAGCTCCTCGCTCCTCAAACAATTATCACATTGTGACTGCTGAAATTACGCCATTTGGAATTATACACCATCCATATTTGTAAGTGCATCCGCTTCATATGTTTATAGCGTTCTGGCAACAAGCCTGAAGGAAATATCTTTAATAGCAGGCACTTTGCTATGGTGCATTTCTTCCACAACATAGGGCCCACAAGTATCACCTATCTATATCATTCAGAGGTGTTTCGAACGGACATCAAGGCCACCTGGATGGGAATTGCTATCGTCAATTCCAGAATCGGTGCCATACTTTGTGCCTATAATCGCAGGTAATCCTCAACTCAATTAATCTTTCCTAGGAGCTTATGTTTTTGCTGTTTTTAAAATGCATGGTTTCCTCATCACATTTCTAATGGCGCTGAAGACAGAAGGAAATCCAATAGGATGAAATTAAAACAGTTCATAATTATACACCCTACTTAGTGGGAGTAAGGGACAATAAAATGAATTTGTAAGAAATTATATATTCTAACAGAATATTACTCTGTTGTGTTATGGAGCAATCAGGTTCTAAACAAATGCACAATAATACGAATCGACGACCTATTTCCCAGAGTCGTATATCTCTCTGAAGTTCATTATGGGTTCGATAATATTTTTATGCTGTTGATAAGGGAAAACGGCATTTATACGCTCTATAAGGATATTGGATATACCATGTCTGAGGCAGAGATGGTGCATTTCAATAATACTCTTGATATGTGGGGTAAGGATTTCGTAAGTTTTAAGAATAATTCAATTGTTCAGATCATTCTGCCAGAATCATTTCAGGACTTTATTGATGGAATCAATAATATTGGGGGAGCACGAATCAGTCCTGTAGTCTTAATTCTTGAAGGAAACATGTACCTACAGATTGAATTTGACGAATCGGTAAATTTTGAGGTGTCCAGAAAAATACTTGATATTGGAAGGACGATGAATGGTTTTACCATAACACCAGTCTATTATGGTAAACAAAGTCAGGAATCCACCTTCCTGTTTACCATGTATCTGGAAAATGAAGACAAAAGTTCAAACATGCAGGTTGTATGTACAAAATGGCAGATCACAACAGAAGAAAGAGTGGAACAAAACATGGGTGTTTTTCAAAATACGGGAATTTTTCTTCCAAAGTACTTTGGGAATGAAAACTGTGTTGTTCTCCTCTTTCGAGGGAATGAGGCTGAGATGTTGGGAGATTTTGATTATAAACTTATAAACAAAAAAACAAATCTATTTGAGGTTTATGTAAAATCAAATTTCATAAAAGATTTCTACAGAGATGTCATAGAACAATATTACGGTGCAACCTTCTTTATGCTCGAGGTAAATCACTCTGAAGTAATCTGTTATTATATCGTGGAAAAGAATCTAATCAGCAATTTTTATGCCGGAATTGAAAGACACTGGCAGGAAGCATCGAGAAATAAACATAGCAACTTTGTGGATAGTGTTAAAGATCTTAGTGAGATAGTGAAATTAGGTACGGTAAAAGATATTTAGCTCCGAATCACATGACGCATTTCAAATTTTTATGCCCTTAGATCTGAGTAACAGCAAAGAATGAGGTTTTCCATATAAATAGATTGATCAAACTTCAAGTAATTTGATTAAATTTCCATATTCTACTAATCTTTAAGTAACTACCCAAATATTTTATACCGAGAATGAAATCTCTGAGCATGGAGACTCTATCTGGGTCCACAAAACTAATTCACTTTCAGATCAGGAGCGTAATTGTTTCGGGAATTGGGGTTTTCTCAGATTCCTATAACCTTTACGCCATATCTCTCGTATACTTTTCCATACTGAATTTTTTGAATCTGAGTAGCTCTCAATTGTCGTTTATCACTGGTTCTACATATTTTGGAGCAGCCGCAGGTGGACTTCTCTTTGGAATTACTGCAGATAAAGTTGGCCGAAAGCCTGCGTACGGAATCGATCTTTTGCTGATTTTTATAGGCTCAATAGCACAATTCTTCGTCACCGGTTTCATCTGGCTATTGATGGCAAGGCTTCTTATGGGTTTTGGAATAGGTGGTGATTTGGTCATGTCGCCCGTTATAATGGCCGAGAACTCCAGTCGGACCAATCGGGGAAAATTGATGGCAATCTCCTTCTCTGTAATGTACCTCTTCGGAGCTGTCCTTTCTGCAATGGTTGACCAATTCAGTTCTTATTTTCTACCTGCGAGCACCGCTTGGCGTTTCGTTTTAGGCTTTGGTGCGGTCCCATCGCTTTTTGTAATTTATTACCGCAGGAAAATACCGGAGACATATCGTTTTTTCGCAAGAGTGAAGGGGCTCGCGAAGAATAGGGCATATGAGGGAATAGTGCCTGATAACGGCAGAACTATGGAAAAGGATAAGGTGCATTACTGGAAAAGATTAGGTGAAGCTCTTCCCGTTGTAATCGCAGGATCCTCCTTATGGGTACTGTATGATGCTTATTCCAGTACTTTTACTTTCTACGGGCCAATTACAATCGCCCAGAATCTGGGGCTAACTCCTGTTGCATTTACCTATGCAGCGGTATTCCTGGCTGGATTACCCGGCACATTACTCTCTGTGTATCTTCTGGACAAATTAGGGCGGAAAACTCTTGTGACATACGGATACATTGGAGTTTCGGTGGCACTCTTACTGTACTCCATACTTCTTCTGGACCCAAAATTATTCGGTATAAGGATGAATACTGGTGCCGCATCCAATCTTGTCGGGACAGGGGCTCTATTGGGCTTCACATTCTACATGTTTAACTATTTCTCTTCATCAGTAGGGCCAGCGACAGTAATAGGTGGTACCAT
>JAKBRR010000303.1 GCA_021845325.1 Thermoplasmata archaeon | reverse complement strand
TGGAAGCACCCAAAATTAAGGTAAACCCCCCAGGACCCATATCGTCAGAAATGCTAAAAGTTCAGGAACATTTAGAAACTGCTTCAAGGTCATATACGAAGATTTTCAGGACAGCCTTTGATTATGGAAAGAATGCCACATTAGTCGACATGGATGGAAATGTTTTCATCGATTTATTCGCAGGGGTCAGTGTCATAAACCTTGGTCACGGAAACCCGGAAGTAATTGAAGCTATTAAAAAACAGACAGATAAACTGACGCATATTACCGAAGTTCCAACAGAATCCAGAATCTCTTTTCTTAAGACACTAGATTCAACACTACCTGGCAAAATGAGGGGCAAGTCAAAAATTTTCACAACAGTTACAGGAGGAGATGCATGCGAACTGGCAATACAAATGGCCAGATTTATAACAGGAAAAAAAGTAATTGTTGCATTCGGAGGATCATATCATGGTATTGCAGGAAATATCGTCTCAACAACTGCAAATCCCCATTACAGGGAATATTCTGGAAACGATTACATCAATACTTACCATCTTCCCTATCCCTATCCGTATAGATTTCCACAAAAGGTCGAGCCAGAAGAAATGTCTAAAATTGTGGCGGAAGATTTGGAGAATCTCATAACAGATCCATATTCAGGCACCGGGGGCATAGCTGGAGTGATTGTGGAACCCGTTCAGGGAGAAGGTGGATACATCGTACCGCCTGAGAACTTCCTTCCGCTATTGAGAGAGGTTACAGAAAAGCACAACGTACCGCTAATAGTCGATGAAGTTCAAACCGGTATAGGCAGGACAGGAAAAATTTGGGCCTCTGAGCATTACAATGTAACTCCTGATATTATGACAATTTCAAAGAGTGTTGGAGGAGGAATTCCAATATCCATGATTGCCTATAATCAGGATTATGATATGGATCTCCCGTCTGGCTTTCACCTTGGCACCTACAGGGCAAATCCACTTGGACTGGCTGCAGGTAATGTAATTCTTCAGAAATTAAAAAATGAGAATTTCATGAAAGACGTTCAAAAGAAAGGACAATACGTTATGGATCGACTTTCAAAACTTCAGGAGAAGAACAAATACATTGGGGATGTAAGAGGACTGGGATTCATGATCGGGGTTGAGTTCGTAAAGAATAAAGAAACAAAAGAACCCTTTGGCGAAATGGCCCAGAAGATCAAGTCGGAGATGTTCAATCGTGGGGTATTAATACATACCTGCGGTCACTACGCCAATGTCATCAGGTTTATGGCTCCCCTAACAATAGAGCAGCAACTCCTAGATAAGTCCCTCGATATATTTGCAGGGGTCGTAGATAACATTTCAAAGTCAAATTGAATTCTTTTTAATTTTGATATCCTGATTCATTAGGAGACGTTGAAAGAAAATATTATAAATTAAAGTTAAATTGACAGGTTATCTTTCATTTCATTATGAGGAGTAATGGGCATTATGGTTGTGAAATGGAAGCCCGAAATTTGTATTTTAAAGCAAATCGTATAACATAGACTGGTATAGGAAAGATATGTTTTCAAGAAAAGCAACATTTTGAAGTATAAGCTGTAGCTTTACGATTATGACAATTCAAAATAATGAAGAAATTTTGCGGACAATAAAAGTTCGTGGTTGTGAACTCTATTCAATATATGGTATCAATTCTCTTCAAGGAGATTTATCTGTACCAGCACCTTTCATATCACTGTTCATCCTTATGATTTCTTCAGCCATACGGTTAGAATCCTGTGTGTTAATTTTCCTCAAATTTTCCACTATGAACAGTCTGTCATCATGAGTTCTATTCTGGCTTAGTTTGTATTTTGCGTATATCTTATCTATCTTAATGCTGAAACCTTTTACACCCCTTGACATTTTTGAATAGTATGGATCTTCCATTTTTTTCTCCAGATCTCTGTCGATCTCATAATATTCAAGTGTTTTCTTGAGAATCTCAACATTCTTATCATTATCAATAGTGTTAAAATGCCCTTCACAGTGGGCGGTCATATAATTCCATGTTGGAACTGCTTCCTTAGCTCTGTACCATTTTGGTGATATGTAATAATGGGGGCCATTGAATATAGCCAGGACTTTTCTGTCATTTGCTATTTTCCAATGATTATTAGCAATGGCAAAATGTCCATACAGGTATAATGTTCCTTCCCTGTCTTCAATCAGCAATGGAACATGTGTGACTTGAAAACCATCATCAGCAGATGATATGATCATTCCAAAACTGTTTTCTTTAATAAAATTTATAATTTCATTCCTATCATTTATTTCAAATTCATTAGGAATATACATAGGATTTCATTGTCTTTGGATATAATAATGTTCTTATTCTGCCCTATTTTTCTTTCAGTGAATAGCTGTGGAAGTAAGAGATAATATACACCAATGGAAATACTATAAAACCGAAAATTAACGAGATATCTGCTATGGACAAAGATAGAGACTTTCCAAATTGTAAAATTGCAGAGAAATGAGCCGGCTCCAAAGAACTCAATATGGCTGCTATGGCAAGCAAAACACCTATTTTTACAGCAATTGCAACATCCTGAAAAACGTAATAGAGGTCTATCAATCCAATAGCAATTGCCAGTATTGAGAGATAAGTCAGGTATAATGGCACCAGGGCGAACATTCTCAGGTCAGCAGTACCAATAATAATCAGTAAAATTGAAAGCGTAAGGGAAAATTGAAATACATTGATTTTTTTCAATTAAAATCTCCAAGATCCATACCCTTATTCCCCCTCTTCTTTTTCATTGCAGTATTTATTGTGGTTTCGTCAAAACCTTCAGGAAGACCCTTACCGTTGAAATAATCATACAGGATAAGTTTCAGGACATTCATATATGTAAATTTCAGGATCAGGCCAAACACAATTAGAATTACTCCTACAGCAAAAATCAGAAGCAATAAAATCAAAGGTAAAGCTAATGATCCCATAATGAATATTGCCCCTATTATTAAGAAAAAGCCAAGCAATATGAATATTAAAGTGTAAAGATCAACATACGC
>JAKBRR010000302.1 GCA_021845325.1 Thermoplasmata archaeon | reverse complement strand
GTACTCTCCCCCATATATATTTTTATTCCAGCAGATTCTTCATGGATGATATTTGCATTCACTCCGTTGAACATGGTATATAATCCATAATCACAGAATGATCGTCCTCTCAATGAATTTCTCTTATTCTCATAAACCTCATAGTCAACAACAGGAACCGTATTATTAGGCATATCGAAAACCGTTGTTGTTCCCCCGAAGATAGCCGACATGCTTCCCGTTGAAAAATCCTCTTTTTCTGTTTCACCTGGGTCCCTGAAATGTACATGTATATCTGTAGAAGCCGAAAACACTGCGTTTTCCAGTTCCACTACTCTCGTGTTGTTTCTGAATTTTGAAATTTCGCAAATCTTTCCGTTGTTAACCCCAATATAAAGATCGTCAAAAATACCATTCCTGTAAAATTTCCCATGAAAATAAAGTTCTGAATCACCATTTCCAGCCGTCATACACCCCTCCTAGTTCCCCATATTATTTTATGAAGTTGTGGCAGAACCCTGACGTTCAGTTTGTCTTCTAAAACTTTTTCAACAAGCCATTTTAATTCTGTTCCCCAAGATGGTTGCAATAGAATTTCTACCTTGCTTTCCCATTGTTTTATAAACGATAAGGCGTAATTATAATCTGTTTCATCACTTATTACGAATTTTACGTAATCATTCTCCCTTAGCAACGTTAGATTTTCCTTATAAAGAGATTCCTGTTCTCCAGAGGATGGCGTCTTGATATCCATATCTATATAAGTGCCTTTTATCTGAACAACCTTTGCAAGATTAAGGGAACCACCTGTTTCCAGAAGCACATTTTTTCCAATTGATGTACACTCTTTCATAAATTCTATTGCTTCCCGCTGAAGCATTGGTTCTCCTCCGGTAAAGCATATCCAATCTTCACTTATACTCTTAATATCTGAAATCAAATCAGAAAGTGGGACCTCTTCTCCACCAGAAAATGTATAAGTGGAATCACACCATTTGCATCGAAGATTACAGCGGTTTGTTCTGATGAAATACATCGGTATGCCTATGTATTTTCCTTCCCCCTGGATACTGTGAAACCTTTCCGTTAAAAGCACTTTATGAACCTCAATTTAATTCTTAAAACCATATCCGTTTTCCTGATTCTGCAAGCTTAGTTCTTCCAAATTCCTTCATAGTTAGCACTGTGCTGAGGTTGAATGTGGGACCGTCAGTGCATAACTGGAATCCATCTATGGAACATGAATCACAGATACCAATTCCACACTTCATATTCCTTTCGAGAGATAGCTCCATGTTTATCTTCCGAACTGAGACGAAATCAACAATGGATTTAATCATCCTTTCCGGACCGCACACATATATCATTTCAAATGCTTCCAGTTCAATTTCCCTCATTGCATCAACAATATTTCCCTTTATACCCTCTGATCCATCGTCTGTTGCTACTGTTATTCTATCTTTTGCAAAGAGCTCTTTAAACAGGAGTTCATCGCTTGATCTGGCTGCAACTACTCCGCTTGCATTTTTGTCAATAAGTGGTCTCAGAGAAGCCATTCCAGAACCTCCGCCAACAAGTAGCGTTTTGCCTTTCACCCTTGTAAAAGGCTTTCCATAAGGTCCTCTAAAGAATATTCTCTCACCTGGTTCTACTTTAGATAGAGCGTTGGAGGTATCTCCATATTTCTTCACAGTGAGGCATTTTTCTTTTCCAGTTAATGACAATGACATGGGTATCTCAGATATTCCCGGAACCCAAACCATAACAAATTGTCCTGGTTCTACCATTGCATCCCAATGAAAATAAAGTGAATTTACGGTTGGAGTGTTAATTTCATTTCTCAAAATCCTAATGGAATTTATCATTTTAAAGCAATCCCCCTGAATTCTTCGATTTTTTCATATCCTTCTGAGCTCATAAATTCCACGAGTTCCATGGAAACTTTTGAGAAGACCGCTCTGCCGTACTTCCATAATGCGGTTCCAATCTGAACTGCCGTTGCCCCAGCCATTATATATTCAACGGCATCCAAAGCTGATTCAATTCCCCCTACTCCAATAACTGGAATGTCCAGATTTGATTTTACCTCATATACGCATCGGATGCCAACCGGCTTGATGCTGGAACCAGAAAGACCTCCCACCTTATTCGATAAAACTGGTCTCCCTGAGTAAATATCAATTTTCATCCCTCGCACGGTATTAATTAGAACAAGTGCATCTGAATCGGAAGCGGCAATAGCAATATCCAATAGATTGGTAACATTAGGACTCAGCTTTGCCCAAACAGGTATGCTTATACTGCCTTTGACCCCTTTTACAATCTTCTTTACCAAAGTTGGGTCACCTCCTATCTCTGAACCAAAACCCTTTACATGTGGACAGGATAGATTTAACTCTACTGCGGAAACTCCGTATTCCTGCATTTTCACTGCAAGATGGATGAATTCGTTCTCATCTTTTCCGAATATGCTACCTATGATCGGTTTCCCGGATTCTCTTGCAATCTTTATTTCTTCCCCAACGTTGTTAATACCCGGATTAGGGAGCCCAACCGCATTTATAAAAATCGGGTCGTCTGTGGCAACAATAGGCGGTTTATATCCATTCCTCTCCTCCATTCCTATGGATTTAGTTACAACTGCTGCAGCTCCTTCTGATAAAATTCTTTTCATAGTGTGTCCATTTTCGTCAAGAATTCCGGAAGCAAGGATTAATGGATTTGATAAATGTATATTTCCTATTGATGTTGAAATATCTGAAATACTCATGCTCTTGCTAATTTTGAATTATTATGTAAATATTCCCCATGTATTATTACGAACAGCTATTGAGAATTTCTATCATATGTGCAATAAATTATACAATAACATTATTTGAATGACTTTCATTATTACATTTAACCTTATATTAGATTTTCTTCATAAATGTACTTAAATTAACATATTTCCTATCCAAAAAAAGGTTAACAATCATACCTCAATTCCTCTGGGAAATCCTCCAGTTGAATATATTGTTCCCCCTGCCCACTTAACCCATAATAAAATATTGTAACTCCCT
>JAKBRR010000010.1 GCA_021845325.1 Thermoplasmata archaeon | reverse complement strand
TGAGAATAAGCATCACAAAAGAGGAAATAGATAACGCAGGGAAACTCATAAGACCAAATCCACGTGTTCCAATAATACGGAAAGACGGGGAAAGAAAGCCAGTTCTGGCAGCTCTGGTGAAGATACTGGAAATTAACCATAACTTACCCGGGAAGGATCTGAAAGCATGGGTTCAATCGATCAAAATCTAAGACTATTTTGATACCATATAACTCATACGAAATATTGAGGAAAGGTTTAGTTACGTGATATCACATGTGGCCAGTCAAAGAGCAAAGGATCTGATGCAGGAAATGAATCTAATCTGAATTGAGAATTTCCAGCATCTCCAATATTTTCTCACCCATTTTTCTACCTTTTTCTGTGAGCTTGACCATGTTCCTGTTTGGATATGATGATTTGTCAATTCCAGTTGTAATCAACTTCAATTCCTTCCCTTTCTCTATGCTCCTGTACAGTTGGTGAACGGGTATCCCTGTTTCATCAATGATAGTTGTCAATGCTTTCTCTCCGTTCATGTGAAGATATGATATCAGTCTGAGAAATCCGGATTGTTTCTCTATGGTTTTAAGTGCATCCACAAGGTAACATTACTTTCTTGACCTAATAATTTTCTATTGAGCAATACGAAATAATATAAGCATGAAATGATTGCGTATTCGACAATCATATGAAAAGCACCTTTCCGTATTATGGCGGCAGATTCTATCAGATCAAAAATATTCTTGAAATTCTGGAGAAAAATCTAGACCAGTTTGACGTAGTTGTTGATGTATTCGGTGGTTCAGGTAAGGTTCTGTTGAACATACCTGAGGAATGGAAAAAAGTGAAGGTGTACAATGACGTAAATAAGGACCTGTATGTGACATTCAAGGTTCTACAGGACAACTGGAAAAGAATGCAGCTGGAACGGAAACTGAGAAACGCATTCCCGCATGAGTCCATATTCCAGGAAATGAAGAGATCGGATCCAAGAAATGATGTAGATATTGCCTTCAAGACCATATATCTGCACACATTCTCATTTTCCGGTGCAGGAAAGGCATTCAAGCGTTTCTACAAGAGAGCGAATCTTCCACCCTTGAGATCCGAAGATTTTCTCCCGGTGAAGAAATGGATCGTTGAGAACATGGATTTTCGTGATCTCATGAAAAGATACAACAAGCCTGGTGTTCTCCTCTACCTGGATCCACCGTATTTGAGGGGCGGAGATCAGTACAGGTACAAGTTTAAAATGGAAGATTTTGTTGAGTTGAAAGAATTATTGGACAATCATCAGGGAACCTATCTTTTGAATTTGTTAATGACAGATCCAGAAATGATCGGGATATTTGGAGAACCGAATATGATAACTGAACATCACAGGCCCACAATGGTTTACGATCCGGAAAAGGAGAATAGATGGGGTTGTGGGTATTGGTGGAGATTTTAAAACTCTCGAATAACTGCGTAAACATTTATTAAATATAAAAGAATGATAATTGTATGGAATTAACGTGTTCTAATTGTGGTTGTAAATTCGAGCCATCTAAATTAGAGGGAAAGGAGTATAAAAAAATTGCAGTGACATATCCTTGTCCAAAATGTGAGCAAATTGTCCGAAACCCTGCGACGAGCGGAAATTAATATTCGATATTCATTAAGAATTCCCTATCTGACAGCATAATTATTCACTATCTCTAAAATAGTAGTTTTTTTCTTCTTAGTCCTAGCGGACTTAGGTATACTAACGTTGTTGCCTGACTTTGGCCTCAACTCCATGGCCTGCTCAAATGTTTCTGAATACAGAAATTTGTCTGCTAACGCCCTGTATGGAACCCAGGTTCCGGCAAATCCCAATACTCTTCTTGCATCGGCAATCATTTCTAGTTGTTCCGCTGTCCATAAAGGTGATACGTAACCTGTTCTTGTGAGTGAATTCAATGGGATAAATCTCATGGGATACACAGAGGCACCCCATTTCATGAGGTTTTTCAGTCTCAATAAGAAATCTTCAGGGGTGTCTCCCTTCTTATGTTCTTCGTCCCAGAAATTATACAACATGTAGAAAATAAGGTTCTTCTTCTTGTATCCTACATCTCCAAGCAGGTTGATTGCTTTCTGTATGTAAGGACCTTCCCATGGCCAATCATATGCCATGTGAATTGTTTTAGATTTAACATCCGAAAGGAGTCCGGCCGTTTCTTCGTCCATTAGCCTGGCATCAAGACCCTGGTTGAAGTCCGCCTCAATGCCATGATCACTTAGCTCCTTGAGCATTGATTTGGCATACGGAGAGGCAAGGAAGTTATTGTCCCATATTGTGACCTTCTTATGGCTTGGATGCATAAGATCCAATATAGAAGGCTTTTCATCACGCATTCCGCCCTCCACCTTAGGTACAACACAAAACTGGCATTTGCGTATGCATCCCCTTGATGTGAATACGATGGATCGATCCCAGTCCTTCCATTTGTCGACCTGCTTTAGAATGTCATATGCAGGAAGATAGCTCTCAGCTTTTGGATGTAGCCCTAGCTGAAGTTTCACGAATGGATATTGTTTTTTAATGTTCATTGGGAGAAGAGTTGCATATATCCCTCCCACCCTTATCTCAGAGTTCGGAAATTCTAAATGATAATACTCTATGGCTTGATGAACCGGTTTCCAGGAATAGGTAAACAGTGAAGTGATGTTTATAACGGATGGCTGAACTTTAACTTCCGAGATGCCTCTTACATATTCTATATCATCCCCATAAGACCTGTGAAAAGACGCAAGCTTCATGAGACCAAGGGGCGGATACTTTGAGTAGTAATCTGGTTCGACTAATAGAGTGTTCACAAATTGATAAAGATGTTATTTAGATAAGGATTTCGGTAAAATTAGGATTTTGGATCCGAAATATTGGTTAATTTTAGGATCCCTTTTTTTGTTTCATACGATCTATCATATTCCAAATTAATGTTAGGAGACACATTACGCCTGCTTTTATTGAATCCCTGTTGTATGAATTATCAAACCATTCGGTGGATTTTGATCCTTTGGCGTGTTCCGGAATATTCCTAAAAATTCTATAAGCATTCTTAAAAAATAATTTGACATCATCATTCGAATCTCTCTCACTACCTGCCCCATCAAATAGCGTAATGGTCTTTCCTATCTCGTCGCATGCTTGCGTAAAGTTTGAGAATTTCTTTTTCGTCAATTTTTCTATTTTCTCTTTTAGAGGGTTAAACGGATCTATTGTAAAATCACCTTCATGCTTCTCAGACATAAGTGTGTTAATCATCTTCTGTAAATCTTCATTTGTAGTCATGGACGAAACCGCTTTCTTGAGCTCCGTTCGTCTAGGCGGATTCCTCGTTAATTCCTCTTTAACTTCTTCACTTAACTTCCTAAATTCATCCTTTATTTCAACAGATTCCTGTTTCAATTTTTCACCAAGTTTCTCGAGTGAAGGGTCTTTTTTCAGGAAGTCGAGAGTTTCCTTAAAATTCTTATTGTTTATCTCAATTACCTTTTTCCTCTTTTCTTCAAGTGATTCTGTCCGTAGAATCTCTTGCATTTTTTTCCTAGGGCTTACTACATTTACTGTTACGTAGCTGTTTATCCTTTGCAGATTAAGGAAAAATTGTCTTATTTGACTATAGAGATCGATTGAAACTTCATTTTGTATTAGATCGCTACGGGGTGCTGTCGGCCTAAGATTGAGATTGCCGGGCGTAAGATGAATCTCTCCCACAAATCTATCATTAAACCTTCCGTTGATTTCAGATTTCAAAGCTTGCCATTCTCTTACTACAAACCCATTATGTCTTAAAGTGAATCCTCTGTCATTTTTTAAAGTATCCCCGTTTTTGCTGAATGAAAACCAGCATAAGGCAATAACCGATTCATCGTGGGTAAAACTCTTTAGTTCAAAATCTCTAAGTTCGTCTTGAATCTCATATAGTCTATATACCTCAGTAGCGTTTACGGCAATACTTACTGTCCTGTAGTATTCAAAATTTTCAAAAGTTTTTATGATATTTTGTTGGAACTTAAAATCCTTATGTACGGGTACAGGCAGATTCGTGGAAATATATTCTTTCAATTTTTTTTCAGTAAATAAATCAGTGCCTCCAGGCGTTATATCCTCCAAACGAACTATAGTATAATTTTCTTTATATTCGTTCTCTGACACACTTATATGTTCTATTTCACTCGTATTGTCGCTTAGGAATGTGAGTGCTGGAATATTTTTAGAAGAATTATCCCTAATACCTTTGGAGTTTACTTCTATTCTTAGCTTTTGCTCTGCACCAGCTTTTTTGGTTATAACCACAAGTTTATTGCATACGGCAACCCCGCTCCAGATCCCAATTCCATACATACCTTCAGATTTATCGAAACTCTTTGTATATAGACCAACACCGAAAGCTTTTCTCAGCTGCTCTTCATCCATTCCCTTTCCATTATCTTTAAGTATCCAATTTATACCATTTTCAGAGGAAATCTCTATTCTAGATGCTCCAGACGGCTGGTCATAAGAATTTTGCACATACTCTCTTATGCAACTTAGGTTACGTGAGTACAGACCAGTCGTCAGCGCAAACATTACATTGGAACCGAGGAACTCATCGGTAAACTTCATTTTCTTCCTCGCCCAAACTGTCTCTTGAGACCATTGATGTTGTAATCAAAGTAGTCTATGCCACTTCTTATTATCTCATCATTAAGTGAATTGTGGAATTGCCTTATAATCATTAACAGCAATTTTATATGACAAAGAAGCGGTTCTACAATTATCTTGTTCCAATCAATTGATAGGTTCCCGTATTTTTCAGATCTGTCTTTATATTCTATCAGATATCTATCGATCTTTTCTATATTTTCAGTAAAGTCTTTTGTTCTCAAGCTTTATCCACTCTCTCATTTCATGCCATCGTTTTCCTATATTACCTTTCTCAGCTCTTTCTTTGCTAAATACGAGCATCTTGTCTTGAGAGGTTTGCTCATTTACCTCTAAAACCAGAACTCTGGAGCCAGGGCAATTTCCGCTTATTCTTTACGAAACTAACCTGCTAAGACTTGGCATATTATCTCTCCCTTAGAGTTGCATTCTTGATGTTGTTCGTACGCGTTTCCTGACGCTTTGTAAGGTTTAGTGATAAAGTCTTAGAATCAACTGGATTAAAGTTGGTCAAGGAATTACTCATCCAAGCATGTTTACACTTGATGTTTAGATAAATGTTTTCATGGAAACCTGAGATTCTTTTGGCGAAATGCAGTACTGTCCATGCTAATTGAGTTTGCTTGCAAATGAACATTCTCAGCCGATCCGGGCATTTAATTCCCTAAAAAATATCCTTGAATCCGTTGCCTCCCGGACAATCAAAAAACCACAACACTGGGCCACACAGCGTAGGAATCAATTCAAACCAAATAATAAGTAATAAGATGAACAATGTGGCCCTTGTGGTCGATATGAATAAAGAAATTATGATAAATGCTCTTAAGTGACTATTAAGGATATTGTAAAAGAAGGAAATCTAAAATGCTCATCTCCTGCATAGACATGTTCTTCTTCTCCCATTGTAATCGTCGGACGTGGTCATTACAGTTTGAAATTGACAGGATGCGCATATAGCCTTCCTTCCTTCCAAAGTTTGATAGGATTCTGCAAAACTTCGATCTTCGCGTTGTTTTTACCTGGATTTCTGACAATATAGAAGAAATATGAATCCCCTTTTCCCTGCTCGTACAAACTTCTGGCAAATTCCCATTGAGTGCCAGTCACCTCAATAAGTTCATCATGCTCTACTGTCTTACTCTTAACTTCGATGTACCTAATTTCCACACCACTCTCCTTTAAAACTATATCATAACCAACCCCGGATTCTTTATCCTTATTCAGCCACTCGACTTCGAACCTGCTATCGCCTGTGTAATCTCTCTTGAGAACGTTGTAAACGTATTCTTCCCCCCACTTACCTATATCTTTTTTTGTCATGGGGTCTTCTGTTTCAGTTACTATTGGTCTCTTTGTGCCTTCACTACCATTATCGCCGGAACTTGTTTCTTGCCTTCTAGTTGTACGAGAGATGTCATTCTTAGGAGGTTCTATGTTTGTAATAGTAGTAGGCACTTTGTCTGGATCTATTTCAGGCTTCCAATTTTCGTTGCTTTCTTCTTTTTTTTGTTTGTTTAACTCAGAAACAAGTTTTTGTAGGGTTGCAATCGGTACGTCTTTTACTATCTCATACTTTTGTTTCACTACTAAGGGTAAATTGTCTGAGATCTCCGAAGCAAACCCTAACACTTTTTTTAGAGCTTCCAATTTCGTATGTTTAGTTTCATAACCTTCTTTTAATTCTGAAAACATAATTTGATCTGGTTTTCTAAAATTTCCATCCCTATCTACTAACCAAAGGTTGTCTCTCAGCTGTGTGAGAAATTTGGCAGGAAATGACACAGATGTCATTGAATAATAAAAATAGGTGAAACAACCATTAAAAAATTTTGAAGAATCCCAATCGCGGAACTTATCGACACTCTTGAGTAGCATTTTCCACAGCAGGAAAGACCTCTCAACTGTTATGTTACTCAATATGATGTCCAAGCCGTCATATTCATAGTCGATGTCGGAGATTTCTCTGGTGAATCCTCTAGAGTAAGACAGTTTTTGCTGCCATGTCAGGGTTCCTATTAACGGGATTCGTCTCGGGCTGTCTTCAACTCCCAAGTCAGTAAGAAAATTTATAATACTAGTACGATTAAACTTCTTAGTTATTGAAACACTTACCAAATAAACATCCTGACTGTTCGCAAAGTAATCCAAAAGTTCCTTGGTGTTAAAGTACACATCTCCCGGTCTAGAGAGACGATGTTTGTTTGTTCCTATGGCGACTGAATCAATAAAATAGGCATCCTTGAGATCGGTCAAATACTGGTCTTTGTAATTCTGTGGAACTTTTGAGTAACCCAAAAGCAATTTGTTCAAATCATCCTTATAGGTTGGAGGCTTCCGAGATCTTACCTTTTGATACCTTGGAATTATGAAGTCCTTAATTTCAGCGTAAATGTCAGGTTTTTTAAGTCCCAAAGATCTTAGAAACTCTAGAGCTTCCTTATTTTTACAAATCGATCTCTTGACAGTTCTGTATTCAGATTTGCCATTTGATGGTAGATAGACTTGGACCCTGTCTTTATCATCGAAAGGGGCAATGTGTTGTTTACTGTTACTTAGTCTTATGATTGGTTTGGTTCTCAAGAAGCCTTTAGGATAGGTTTTTTCACTCCACAAGGCATTTTGATCGACTAGCCTTTTATAGAACTCAATCATCCATTTGTCTGTTTTACTTTCTAGGAAATCTTTCTTTATGCTTCTTGCGAACTTTTCAAAATAAATCTCCTCCACTTCAAGTTCGTTCTGCAGATAGTTCCATAGAACGGCACTTTTGTCTTTAGTCACTTCTGAGCTGATCCAATGAAGCTTAGAGAATAGAGTTAAAAGATCACTCTCCGATAGGAACTCAGTTAATTCACGCCCCCTAGCCAACAAGGCTTGACTTGCTTTAGTAAAACCTCCCTTGGCCGTAGGAAGTAATTCACCAGAAAGCAATTGCTCTTTAACACAGTCGTATATCACCGAATATATCTTTGAGTTCTTACAGTTTTCGAGATTGATGGGCAAAACTTCAAGGTAGTTAACATTTAAGTACCCAAGTTTTTTCATTATCGGAATAGAATCTGATACAAGCTTTCCTATTTCTTTTAAGAGATATAAGTTTTCTTTATCTTCCAGCGGTATATTCTCGCGATTACTGGTTGTTTTGAATGGACCCTGAATTGTGAAGTTTAGAAAGGTTAAAGTTTCTGTTGGTAAAAATACGGCTAATTTGGTTTCCTGTTCTTTGGCCACCACCTCAGATCCATTATCTTGGTGTTGAAGCTTGTATGCAACTTCAACCTTCAAATCATCAAACTCTTTTGAAATTGATCGTTCAAATAAGAGAAAATGATCAGTCGAGGTAGAAGAATTTAATGTTATTCTCTTAACTGACGGTATATCCGTTTTTGTCTCTATCTTTGAAACGCCTTCTTCATGCCCAGAGATATTCCAGGTGAGTTTTTTGATTCGTTTCAGAAAAAGTAAGGTTTTGGGATCAATTGTCTCAAGCCTTTTTCTCACTAATGAGTATATGTCATCTGAAGATCTTTTTGAATGATTGAATGGTAGTCGTATTAAGGTTCCGTTATATGATTCGTTGGACTTTATCATAGATGGTACCACAAAATTTTCGATCTTAAACTTATATTTACCGGAGAATATGATAGGTGTTGTTGTAATTGCAAAAACCGACTTGAACCCTACTCCAAACTTTCCAATAGCAACGAGGTCTTCTTTTTTCTTTGAATTTCCAATTCCGGTTACCCCCGTAATGTCGTCTAAGTCAAAATCATTGCCATTATGAAAGATGTCTATATGGTCATTGGTCAAATCAAATTGTAACTCCGATGCACCTTCATCGTCTGCATTCTGTATTATCTCAAAAATGAAATGAGATGGGTCATTGTATGCACCAGCAAGTATGCCGGTGAAGTCGAATTTATTTCTTTTTGCAGAATCAACAAATTGTTTCCTATTATTCCTTAACTGTTCGAATCCTAAGTCAATCAATTAAACCACTTCCCAATAATTATGGTATGACTACTCTTTCTAGCGGCATCTGTGAAAACCTTGTGATTCTGGTATAGAATACCAGATAATATTGGTAACAGTAGCTCATAAAGGAGAGAATGTTTTATATAACACATTTGTGTTCAACCTCACACCACTTACAATAATAACCACCATAGATGTTCTCATGCTATCTGACCCCACAAATATAATAGTAAGCTATTCACATTATTTTCCCGGTCTCTTATATGGTGCCAAGGGAAATGATATTTTTATCGGCGACCTCCACTTTTTAAACGAAACAACAAGTTCCCCCTGCCTTAGACTGGGAATCAGTCTTTTCAAATTGTCATTTAAACTTCTGTACGGAGGCGTATAAAGCTCTTCGCTACCCACATTTCCAATTGCACCTAGCGAAGAGTTACCCCAGACCTGACGATGAACTTGACTCTTAAATTGTTGAGAACCGAAGAGAGATGTTTTTCTCCCTCGTCCCTTTCTCGCGATTTCAACGATTTGCAACGTAATTGCATTGGGAGGATCATTATCGGGAGCAAAGGTATTTAGTTCGTCGATGAATATAATAAGTGGAAAGAGGTACTTACTGTCAACGCCTCGATAGTAATTCTCTATCTCCCTCATAACATGTCCAACCACAAAAGGTTGGACTCTAGTTGGTATTCGATAAATATCAATGACGCTAATCATTCCGTTCTTGATGTTTTCAACGACCTTCTCTCCTAGGAGTACTTCGCTTGGAGATCTCCGGCTAACAAAAAGACCAGAAGTCGTCGAAGCAAGATTCCTCAGTTCCCTCTTAATTCTGTGTGGAGTTGGGTGACCTTGCCAGTTGTATACAGCGTTGCCTATGACAGTATCAGGCACCCCAATTAATTCTGTCCATGTGCTGGCATTATAAGTTTTCCCAGTGCCTTTGCCAGTTGAGGAATCAGTGAACGAAATCGAGTTCCCATTCCAAGAGTCCCGAACGTAACTGCTAAATGCATCGATCGTAAATGACTGGTCAGGGAGCTCGCTGAAAAGCAAGTCTAAGTCTGAACGTACATCCTGGAGTGTAAAAGCGTAAATCTCATGCTTAGAAGGGGGAGAATCTGAATCTGGGTTACCGCTAGGATCGCGAGGAAGAAAATACTTGACATTATTGAATTGCTCAACAGGCAAATCAAGAGTCTTATACATTTCTAGGTCTTCTTTCCTTAGATCTTCTGGTTTTTCGTCAATATGTAGCAAGTCAGAGTGCTTAACATTGAAAATCACGGCACTCATCTTTGATCGTTGTTTTTTAAGAGTTTCCCAAACTGAATAAAGGAGAAACATTGAATACGAGGTCTTCCCAGCTATGCCGGAGATCCCGGTGACGTTCATGTGCGCCGATTCCGGGCCTAAAAGGTAGTCTGAATCTACCAAGACCGGAAACGAGATGCCATAACTTTGATGAATCAATCCGGCAGGAATGGAAACACCTTTGAATTTATCGTACCCTAGGGCCGAACTGATAGCATCAAAATCTGCTTTGAATACGCTCTTACCACTTGGAACAGGCATGTACAGTTCTTCAGCCTCATCCTTTCTCATATTTCTGAGAACCTCCGCCTTTGCCACAGTGGTTTTGACTCTTTCAACGTACGGAACTGAACTTGGATTTCCTAGATTACTTCCTATGAAATCTGTTAAATAGCCTTTAGAATCTGAATGAGCATAAAGTTCGGTAATCGTGCCAACTGTTCTAGTTCCATCCACATGCTCTGCAACAACGAAGTCAAATGGGTTCAGTCTGACACTGCTATCTAACCAAAATGCGAATTCTCCTGATGTATTTGGATTCCTTTCAGGTGTGCTTGTTCTTCCAATTGGGTCCTCAGGTTTCGTTTCTTTTTTATCTTCTACCATCTCTTCATCTCCATATTCAAAATATTGCCTCCTTTAACATGTGGCCATACAATCCTAACATTTCTTCGTTCAGAAACGTGCTTTGCATAGTCTCTTCGGCCACCCTTATAGGATACAGGAATGATGGCCATCTGGGATATGGATAAACGGACGGACTCCTCATAGAATAAATCTCGGATGAGAGTTGATCGATAATGTTTACATCATTCTCGCTTAGGGAAGTATCCTCAAATTTAAAATCTATCTTTACGAATCCACCCAGTGGCTCCATGGGTGGAAAAGTCCTTATCCTTAAATACCAGAAGGCAACCTCAGGTGCACTGTCTTTTTTGAAAATCGCGCTTCTTTCACCTTCTTTGATCCCTGACAGATACCTCGTAATGTTCAATGTGGTGGTGCCAATTTGAAAGTGCGGCTTTCTGCTGAAAGATTTGGCTACGCCAATGGTATTATTCAGCGTCAGAAATTCAGCTTTTCTAATAGCGCCATCCATAATCAGCCAATCACCTTCGTTCCTTGTCAAAGAATTAGCGGTTTCGTGCTCTAGGTTATGCATCACGTCTCTAGCCTTTCCTTGCATGGAATATCTTACGTCACGAGCATCGGATTTTTCAAGGAATTCTATACGGAATGGAGACTTGGACCTCTCCAAACCCTCACTCAAATTCTTTAGCTTGCTGTACTGTGTGTCTGCGAGAAGTCCAGTGCCTTTATGTGGAAAAATAAAAACTAATCGCCAATTTACTGACGCAGGATCTAGTTTTTTTTCACTCTTTTTCATTACAGCGCACGCCACTTCTGCAGCAAGTATTGGAAAAGATTGATCTCGGTCAACGTACTCACCAAGGAACTTAGTTCTTAGGGAACCATCCAAAAAGAATCTGATCTTTTCATCAAATACTATATTCCTAATATCCTTCTTATCAACGGCTTCTATGTTCTTTGCAAAGTTGGAATCAAAGAAGTTCGCATCATCGTCTCGCTGATCTGGGTCTCCATGGCTCTCCTCTTCGAAAGGTTGATCAAATGGAGTTTCTATGAATTCACCCCCCTTAAGAATCTTCCCAATCTCTGCTGCAACTTGTTCAATTTTATGAGTAGATTCAACCATGTTTTCACCCCTTCAAAATTTCCTCATTCCCCAACATATTTACATTTACCTCCCGCACAAATTAAAAGTTTTAGATTGGGTTCTTTGTCCAACAGCCCCCATATTTCATCGTCTAATTTCGAATCAATGTCATCTAAAGTTATAGAGTCGTTGCCTTCAAAGAATCCTATCGCAATGCCGTAGGTATCCCTAGGCCCTATGGTCCCTATGAGGGCATCCAGCTTCTTTAAGTCACCGTAGATTCCCTTTTTATCTTTCACACCTCGCAAACCATCGGTCTTTGTACTAACACCAAACCGTTTTACTTCGAGTATATAGTAGATATCACCTTTTGTTATCCAAATATCATATTTTTTCCTTTTAACACCATTTTTTTGGGACTCAGCCCGGTTCTCCATTGTTATCATTTTATAATCTATACTCTCTGTTAGTTCTTTGTATAGGATTGCACTGTAAGTTGCTTCATATTCCGACCATGATTCCTCTTTGTATTCCTCTTTATAGTACTGATTTAAATCATTTATTTTAACGTCCGCCATTCTTGCCGATTTCCGTATTATGTCAAAAAAACTATCCTCTACTACTCTCGAAGTGGCATCTGTCTTACGGCTTTTACTCGAATTATTTCTAATTCCTTTGTTTTTCACGTTTTCACTCCCTTAAAATCTCTTCCAAATCTTTCAAATTTATAGATCATCAAGTGTTCTAGCTCTGATGAATTTTAAAAGTGTGGTATATCTAATGTTTCGAATGCCTCCCCAGCTAGCTTTATCTATTGGGTCCAGAAGTATCTTCACAGAATTTGGTTCCAGTAGAATAGTTTTCTTGCCATCCTCGCCATCGCCATATTGTGGAATCCGGTTGACAGTGGCTAGTGAAGGATCATTTGAATTTCTGATCTCCCGTATTTTTGCGAACAATCTGATCTGAGAGTGTGGGAAACCCTGATAAAGAGCAAAATATACTGGATTTCTGTTCATTCTAACCGATCTCCATGCATTATATCGTAACATCCATCGTTCTCCAACTTCATCGTCCTGCTTGCCTGATGATGCACATATGACTACCTCTCCTTCTGGTAATGTGCTTAGACTCTCTTTTAAAATGGAGGTGGGGGATGTACCTTGGTCAGCTGTAGCACCGCTTGAATCGTTAAATTGCGAAGATGGTGCTGTCCTTTTGATCCTAGGAGTCTCTAGTGTGATTTTGAGGTTTGCGCTTATGAATTCATTTTGCAAGTCTGTTGCTGACTGAATTATTCGTACTGTACTATTAAAAATTTCTTCAAACTTATCGTTTACTGTTCTGTCCAATGTGGCATCTTGCTTAGATCTTCGAATGAAATCTTCTAGTCCGTGAGGGATATTCTCACGAGATAGGGCCTCAAATACATCTATATCGTTTCCACACTCCCATAAGATTGCAGGGGTCGTATCCCAGCCCGGGAAGGGTTGTCTGGCGAAAAGAGCAAGTTTTTTTCCATTATAAACAAATCCATAGTTTGCCTCTAGTTGCTTCATGTAGGATGTAAGCTCGTTGTAGAACAACTCTGGAGGCTGCGTAGTAGGCTTAGCTTCTATAACCACTTGTGTTCCGTTTACTGTGAGCACGTAATCTGCCCGGATAGTTCTTCCAGATGCGATTGTCATCGGTCTCTCGAGTTCTATATCCTCGTCTTCCCAACCCATGGCCATTAGCAATCTACTTACTATTGACTCTCTGAACACCGATTCTCTGCCTTCAGTGCTCTCGCATCCTTTTCTTATGTACCTTTCTAAATTTGTCTCATTAATTGGCATTCTCATCACTTCCCATTTTCATCGCCTATCAGCAATCATGATACTCTCAATTTTGAGGAGCATGTCCGCTATCATTACCATTCTCAGTTAAGCTGGTCAAATACAATTGCGGATTCTTCAAACTTTTTATCACTAGTTTCACGAGATTCAGTTTTTTCGTCTCTTTAAGAATAGCAGCTCCATCCGTGAATTCATCCTTGATTTCACTTAATTCCATAGCAGCTGACATCAACTTAACTACGCCGCTCACTCCGTCATCCTCTTGTTTTTCACATTATTGGCCTTTTTCTCTTCGCTTTATGATTCTTCGTCGTTATCCTTCTCCATGCCAGCGGTTCCTGATTTTATCCCAATTCTGCCTCGAATTTTAACAACAGGAGGGAGATTTAGTTCCGCTTCAAGGTGGGCGCGAACACTTCTCTTTCTGCAGTACCCATGGACCCATCCTCCCAAGCGAGGAAAGCCTGGTACCCACTCGTATCCTCTCATTTTGCAAATATAAGCCATCTCTTCCTCCTCCTGTGAAATTTCTCGTCTTCTTTTCTTAGTTTCTCCGGAAATATCTATCTCTCTAGGGTATTGCACTTATTTCCCTCCCATAAAGTTAGTGAGCATGCGCCCGTCGTGGTCGACTTCAAGGTGTAATACCTCTGGTTCTTGCATAATAATATCTCTTTCACATTTTTCACCCATTAAGAATCTCCTCAATCTCCTTCAGTTTCTCAGCAACCTTCTTTCCTTTCTCAGTTAATGAATAAAGATATCTGGGAGGGTACTTCGAATCATCTATCCTGTTCTTCACAAGGCCATATTTTTTTAAAAGTTCCATGGCACCTGAGCCAGAATTTCTTGATACACCGGAATCGTCCCATATATCAGATAACATGTATTCATCATGCTCATATAAAAAAACCATTAATCTAAGCAATCCGGATTTCTTTTCAAGTTTTCCTATTCCTTCCAATCTGTGGATTATAATCCATGTATGCATATAGATTATTGTTTTTTAAGTTCTATCATAGAAGACAGAAGTTATTTATAGATATAGCTTATATCTTCTAACATAGAAGGTAGACAATGACTTCATACAAATACTTGGTAACTGTAACAGAAGAAGAAGCAAACTGGCTTGAATCTCACCCGGAAGTCAGCAAATCTGGGTTGTTTCAGAGAACGGTGGCCTTTCTGATGAGGAACGAAAAAGCAGTGGTTAACCAGGAAGATCTAGAGAAAATTTCAAAGGAGGCCTTCCAGTGAATTATAGTGAGCAAATTCATTTGAAAACTGGAGAGAGGGGTGAGATTGATTTTGGTCAGGGCTTCTTTCTTTTAACAGGTTCCACATTTTCGAATAAAGCCCATTGAATCTATATTCAAACGATTGGGGTCACTGTGCATTAGAATTGATAGACTTTGAGGGTAGATATAGTTTGTTTATCTTGTTTATTTATTGCCATTACTTAAATCGATAGGTTATATCTTCAGTTTTGTTGTATGACCAAAGTTGATCTCCATAAAGTTTTAGTTATCTATATTGCTTCAACAAAAAGTATGCCTATTACTTGGGGTTTATTTTGGATTTTTGTATTCTACCTTTCCTCTATCTTAACAATAATTGGATTTCTGTTCCAACTTTCACATTTATTCAATAGCAATCACATCGTCTTTTCCAAAAACTCCAGAAAAGCCACTTTAGGAAAAATTACAAGGTCTAGTCCATTATTCTCAAAGTTCTACAATTCAGTTTCTTTCGTTGACGAAGGGGTCAAGTTAAAGCCTCTTTTTTTTAGGACCTACCATTTCATTCTACTTTTTATTATCTATCTCATAGTAGTCTTTATTTGTAAAGTTACTCAAGGAATTGTCACAGGAATCCTTTCACTTCTGATATCATCATCGGTTTCATTATTTTTCATTGTATATTATTATCTTGTAGATGACTTTAGTCAATTTCTCCTAACGGAGCACAAAAAGCATATTTTCACTGTATTAAAGCCACAGATACAGGAGTTTAGCGTCAGCCTGAGTCAGGATTTATTTCTAATTACTTTCGTATGGTTTTACTTGTTAATAGGCATCTTTGCGATAATAGGGCCATCTAATTTTCTTAGTTATGTTACTTCTAATCCTATTGTTCCAGTCGCACTTCTAGGAATAGAATTGTTGATTTCGGTATTCCTCACCCACGAATTTAATGATAAGAAAGATTACTTGGTTTCATGGGCCTTTGAAAAGTATAGGGAGGAAGAAAATCTAAGACTGCCCGTTAGAATAGAAATAATTGATAAAAATGGTTTCAAAGAAGTAATTTCTGGATTTCTTCAGGGAATAGATCAAAACATCGCAATTCTTCTTGACGATGGGATGATTCAAGAAATACCTTGGAAGAAAATAGGCAATATAATAATAGGGGCAGGCGCTATTTTACGAGAGGAAAAATGCACAACGATGCAACAATTCTTCGATGATCTAATAGGAAAGTCTCTAACCATATATAATAAATTGAAAGTAACGAAATATATGATTACAACGTGACTTTACACCTATCCGATTTGATATTCTTAGAAACACAGAATTTTAAAGGGTCCTGACACTCTAATGGTGTGGGTACACAATAATCTTTAGATGTCTGATACTGTTTTCTTCGCTGTTA
>JAKBRR010000301.1 GCA_021845325.1 Thermoplasmata archaeon | reverse complement strand
GGCGAATTCAGCGATTATTGTCGGGGTAATTGCATAATCTGCTCCTATGGCTACCCCAAGCAGAAGTCTGAAGATTAATAGCTGCGTATAATTTAATGAAATAGCTGTTAAAAAAGTGAACAGGATAAAAATAACCATATCCCAAAGAAACACAAATCTCCTACCTTTAATATCAGTTAAATAACCTATGCTCAACCCCCCAAAAACCATTCCCAGTAGAGTGGAACCAAGTAGAAGGGTCTGTTCTGTTGTGGTTAAAGAATATAAAGATGTAATTGTCAGTATGGCAACTGAAATTATTGAGATGTCAAACCCATCAAGAAAACTACCAGCAGAAGAAAGCGTTGTTATTTTCATATGGATTCTTCTTATTTTGCTATCATCCATCGCTTTAAACATAGTTGACACATGATAAATAATATTTATAGATTCTGGATATATACTATATATCTTTATAAATACACTATATCTCATTAAAAACAGATTTTAGAATAATTTAAGCAAAGAATCCAATTTTAGATTAAACTTTGAGAAATTTCAGTTCGCCTGTTCTAATCCTTGAAAATATTTAAGAATATATATTCAATTCTGCAACTGAATAAAATGTTTGTTATTGGGCACAGAGGAGGTGGTGATCTCTTTCCGGAGAATACACTGAAAGCGTTTACAGGTGCGGAAAAAATTGGATGTAATGCCGTTGAATGCGATGTTCACCTGAGCCTGGATGGCCATCTGATTGTCAATCATGATGCAGACCTGAATAGAGTTGCGGGAATAAATAAAAGGATATCAGATATGAAGCTTCAAGAAATACTGGCAATAAAACTAAAAAGTGGTGAAAAAATACCCATCCTTGAAGATGTCTATAAAAGCATATCTATACCTGTAATTGTTGAACTTAAGGACGTAAACACTGTTAAGGCAATGATTAAGCTTTTCAATGAGAAACCAGAGATCATAAAAAGAACAATTGTAATATCTTTTTACCACGAGATTCTCCTTGAAATAAAAAAACACATTCCAACTTTAGAAAGTGGTGCGCTTCTTGCGGGGTTTCCGGTTGATCCGGTTACAGTGGCAAAAAGCTGTAAAAGCAATACTCTTTCTCTATATTTTGAGGGGATCAACAGGAGTTATGTTGACTTATGCCACAGGGGAGGCATAAATGTAAGTGTTTGGACACCGAATAGCGAAGAGGAGATTCTGAGCTGCATTAACGCAGGAGTTGATTCCGTAGGAACCGATAGACCTGATCTGGCCATAAAACTATTCAAGGAAACGGGCAAATAGAATAGAGGCTTGAGAGCTATATATTCAGGTTAAACGATGCAATAAAATTCAAGGCTGTTTTATTGCATAAATTATTATACGATTTAAAATAGAATGCAATTGTATAAGATGAAGGCAGTTTGAAGGATGTTGGATGTATGACTGATCAAAAGGATGTAGATCTTTATATTAGAACCGATAATAGAGTGATAAGGTATAGGAAGAGGGGTAATGGTGACAAACCTCTGATCTTTATTCATGGTCTTGGAGCCTTCATTGAAGTATGGAACCCTCTAATGGATTCACTTGACGAAAAGAAATTCAGCATGTTTGCCATAGATCTTCCCGGACACGGAAAGACTAAATTCCATAAAAGTGAGATGAAGGAATTCTATTCAGAGAACGGCCCCTTTATTAAAGCCATTGATTTATTAATTGAGCAGGAAAATATATCAAACCCAATTCTTGTGGGAAATTCCATGGGGGGAGGAATTTCAATGCTGTATTCCATATTCAGAAGCAAAAAAATTTCAGGATGCGTTCTGATCGATCCCTTTGGTGGAAACAACAGTATCGGGGTTATGTATCGGTTGATGTCAGCAAGGCCGGTTAATTGGTACTACAAGAGGCAGAAACCAACCCGGGAAACAATTTCATTGGGTTGGAGAAACTCTTTTAGCGCTTCTGAACCACCTGAATGGTTAATTCAGGAGTCACAGAAATATTACAATGACAGAGAAAACTGGGAATCCTATTTTAACCTGGTAAAATATGCCGTTAGCATATTTGGTTTAAGAAAGAAAAATCTTAATAAAATTCGGGAAGAATTCTCTAAATCTCAAATTCCTAAAATTGTTATTTGGGGAGAAAAGGATAAAGTGTTAAGCATATCTGAAGGTCAGAAATATTTTAGTGACGTTAAAAACGCAAGCTTCATGGTAATAAAGAATGCAGGGCATGTTCCAATGATTGAATTTCCTCAAATTGTTGCTGACAAGATTGAACAATTCGTTGAGTCTCTGATCGTCTGAGTCTTAAATAGTCAAAGCATTACATGACCTATAGCTTCCCTGTAGATGAAGACGCTTAACTTTTCAAGATAATTAACCAGATAATCAGTTATTATATCCTTGAACATTTCGTCTTTTTTACAGGCAACAAGGTGTACAACAGCCTTTTCCATAAATGCGTGGGCACTAAGCAGACTGGCCGCTCTCTGATCTCCTTTACTCATTTTATCTTTCATATCAAGCCAGACCTCCTCTGCATGATTTAACTGCTTTCTTTGATTATCCGGAAGTGTGGAATCAGGGTCCGTAATATTCTGATACAGTGTATCGGCCATGTCCAAAATTTCTCTTGTTGCCTGAAGTCTGATACCGGAGGCAACAGCCATCCCCAGTGAAGCTATGGCGAGCTTCATTTCTGATATATATAGAAAATAATCATGTGCTGCATCGATTTCAGCATCCAATGCCTGGCAATATCTCCTGCTCAAATCCTGAGTCTCGCTTTCATCTCCCACAAGCCTTCAACGTGCCTTAGAACTTAATATTTTTGTGTTTTCCATTGTAAAAACTGCTTGTTGAACAAATTTAACCATTATAATAGCCCTGGGCAGATTCGAACTGCCGTCGACAGGTCCAGAGCCTGCAATGCTTGGCCACTACACCACAGGGCTATTTTTTGTACATCCGCCATAGGTACTTAATGAGAGCACATCATGGCTATAGACAGGAAATGAATACACTAATATACTGTAACATTCCGCCTTTACAATGCCC
>JAKBRR010000300.1 GCA_021845325.1 Thermoplasmata archaeon | reverse complement strand
TCTACACAAATCACATTTAATTGGGTGAATAATTGGCAAATGGAGAAAATGCAGGAGGAAAACTGAAGGCTGTTAGAAAGCATTTCAGATGGTCGGATAGCAAGTACAAGAAGAGAAAGCTTCAGCTTAAGAAGAAGAGCGACCCGCTTGAGCTAGCACCTTCAGCAAAGGGAATAGTAATAGAAAAAATAGGTATCGAAGCAAAGCAGCCTAATTCAGCTATTAGGAAGTGCGTCAAGCTTCAACTGATCAAGAACGGAAGGCAGATAACCGCTTTTGCTCCCGGAGATGGCGCTATCAACTATATCGATGAACATGATGAGGTAGAAGTAGCCGGAATAAGGGGGAGACAGGGAAGAAGCAAGGGAGATATCCCTGGAGTCAGGTACAAGGTTGTAAAAGTTAATGGAATATCTCTGCTTGAACTTGTAAAGGGAAGAAAGGAAAAGACGGTGAGGTAAAATGCCTGAAATTAAACTAATGGGTGCATATACCTTCAATGACGTGCAGGTTCACGATGAGGGGCTTTCAAAATACATAAACCTCAGTGCAAACCTTAATCTGCATAGTGGTGGCAGATTCTCGAGTTATTCAGCAGGAAAGAGAAATGTCAACACAATCGAGAGGCTTCTGAACAAGCTGATGAGGACAGAAAAATGGAATGGCAAAAAGTACAGTGCCTACAGAGCATTGAGGGAAGCATTCGAGATAGTTGCCCAAAAGACAAAACAAAACCCTATTCAGGTTCTTATTGACGCCATTGAGAACGCTGCACCCAGAGAGGAAGTTACCAGACTTAAATACGGAGGTATAGCAGTTCCAAAGGCCGTAGACGTATCACCTGCAAGAAGAGTGGATGTTGCTCTCAGGAATATAAGCATAGGGGCAACAAACGCCTCATTCAAGAGCAAGAAGCCTTTTTCATCATGCCTTGCTGACGAGATCATCAACGCTTCAAGAAATGAAGCATCTTCTTTTGCGGTGAACAAGAAAGAAGAAACTGAAAGAATAGCAGCATCTGCAAGATAAACTTCAAATTTTTTTTCTTTTTTCAGTAAAACTGCATCGCCGTCATCATACCTATAACTGCAAGCAGAAGTGCCAGGGATAGGAACGATATAATATGGGTGGTCTTCCTTATTTTCTTAACCTGTTCCTGCTTTCCCTCCCTTGAGAGCCTCATTATTTTCTTTCCATGATAAATATTGTTTCCGTAGATCATCGCGATCACAATTCCAGCCAGTATGATATTTGCAAGGAGCAGCTTGCCCTCCCCTGTTGAAAGGAGGAGGGAAGGGTCGTCATTCAGGTACCAGGTAGCATTATAAATGCCGGTTACTATGAGAATACCAACTGTAATATGGGTAAAATAAGCAAACCTTTTTGCGATTTTCCCAACAATCCTTGTTCTCTCCTTCTCATCGGATGTTATTTCATAAGAGGCCGGCCATACAACCAGCCAAATGAAAAATGAACCACCGACAAATATGATTGCTGAAAATATATGTATCCAGAGTATGATGAAGTCGAGCAGTATCATTGGGAGATATGGCTGCCCTGCATTAATTTTTTATCATAATATTCAGAGGTTTTGATTCTGGACTAAAAATCCTTAACCGATTGAAATATTATCCGTCATGGATAGAAAGGAACTACTCAGATATCCTGTTAGAGACACTTCAGTAAATGGGGATACCTCAATACGTGAGCTTATGAAGCAATACAGCAGCTCCGGTGGCTTCACGTCTGCAAAGATAGCTACAGGCCACTCCATACTGGAGAAGATGTTCCAGGAGGAAAATACAACTTTCCTCTCATTTCCGGCAGACATAATTTCGACAGGTACAAGAGGCATAATCAATGACCTTGTGAAAAACAAACTTGTTGATGTCATCATCACAACCTGCGGAACTCTGGATCATGATATTGCCCGGACATTTCTTGATTATTATGCAGGATCCTTTGATTACAGCGACAGGGATCTTAGAAAACTTGGCATAAACCGGTTGGGAAACGTATTTGTCCCTGACGAGAGTTACGGTGAGATTATTGAGGGGAAGATGCAACCCATCATAGAAGAATTGTACAAAATGAAAAAGAAATGGGGAGTAGCTGACCTCATACATGAAGTAGGCCTGAAACTGAAATCTGATTCCTCAATCCTTTACAATGCAGCTCGGAATAACATTCCTGTTTACGTCCCTGGAATAACTGACGGATCCTTTGGTTCCCAGCTCTGGTCCTTCTATGAAAGAAACAGGGATTTCACTCTGGATCTGCTGAAAGATGAACATGAACTTTCTGACATTGTTTTTGATGCCAAAAAGACCGGTGCAATAATGATCGGGGGTGGAATCTCAAAGCATCATACAATATGGTGGAATCAGTTTAGAGGAGGCCTTGACTATGCGGTATATATAACAACAGCACAGGAATATGACGGCTCACTCTCAGGAGCAAAGCTTGAGGAAGCAATCTCATGGAAGAAAGTTAAGGAAGATGCGGAGTTTGTCAACATCTATGGAGACGCAACTGTAATTCTGCCCGTACTTCTAGGGGCATTTCTTTAGATGTACTTCAGCCATTCCATTATTGGATCATCCTCAACCAGATCTGAGGATGTCTCTCCAAAGGAACTCAAAGTAGTGAATCTGTAAAAATAAATCATTCCGTTTTTTTCTTTCCCGTACATTATGTGCTCCACAGATTTACCTTCAGGAAGATGGGACATGGCTTCGGGAAATTCAGGCGAGAAGTGTACCTCCACAGTATCTCCGTCGCGCTCAAGCCAGTATGAATTGTTCCCTGAGATGTATTGATATAACTTTTCTGCATTTATTGAGGGTAGATTCTCCATGGATTCTATATCGATATTTTGCTAATAGCCTTTGCCGGGGATTATGATCCAATTGGTGGATGGATGCATTTAGCCCTGAATTATTCTGGTTCAAACCTCTCCGCCTTGAATTCAGTGAACTCTTTGTCCTTGAATCTTACTTCCAGCCCTGAAAAGACTCCCCATGGATAAAACAGAGCAACAGTGACTGCAAATACA
>JAKBRR010000299.1 GCA_021845325.1 Thermoplasmata archaeon | reverse complement strand
TCGAGGGTAAACCTGATGTTACAAAGGAACTGAAAGTAATCGACCTGTCAAACAATCAGGTTGAAAAATTGATCACGAGTTTGAGAAAGCAGAGATTGATATTTGAGGCCGCAAGAGATGTTTTTGACCAGATGCAACCATCGTGGCCAGGTAGCAAGGAATATTTAATAGCACAGTTGATAAGAATAGTCGAGTCATTTTTGGATTCAGATAAGCTTGTTATTCAGAGTGAATCATACAGGGAGAATCTAAAAAAGAGGCTTCTAATCCTATTAAACATGAACAAGATAGTCCAGCATCTCTTCAGCGCAGTACGTGCAGAAAATACCGAGAAATTGGTACCTATTTTTGATAAGGAAATGCCCATAAAATCCACTGGAAAAATGATCACCTGGTACACAAGCAAGCCGTGTGAGCTGACTAATAAGTCCCACATCAGCCATGTTGTTTACGACAGCGCATGGGAAACATCAGAGTCGTATGAGTTGGAAAATAATGACGCAATTTTGAGTTGGGCCAAGAATGATCACCTAGGGTTTGTCATAAGTTACCTTTACAAAGGGGTGGTTCACAGTTATTATCCAGACTTCCTTATTAAGTTAAGCAACGGGAAGATGTTGGTGCTAGAAGTAAAAGGGATAGACGATGAAAAAAACAGAACAAAAAGAACAGCTCTAAAGGAGTGGATCGATGCAGTCAACTCTGACGGACGATTTGGACCATGGAAATCTGATGTATCGTTCAGACCCTCTGATATTAAGGACATAATAAAGCGGCATATGGTGGGATAAATGAACTAAAAGTGGAACTTGCCTAATCTTTTGCAAAGGAACTCTCCAGAAGGAATATTGTTAAAAAGGAGCGGCTTGAGCATATTAGTGAGAGAATAGAAAAAGAGTGTCAATTCTTCAAGCCCCATAAGAGGCAACTTGCATGGATTGTGGCAACGAAGAATAGGTCACTTATAGTGTGATATAAAATAAATTATAAAGAGAAGATGGTGACCTCATAGCCATTCTACAAAAGGATGATGCTATGAAGTATTTCTAGAGTTCCTTCAGGAACTTGCTCTCATCCATGACTTAGTCATTCTTTTGTTCTCCTTCGAAATGACTTCACTCGCTCTGTTCATTCCGGGATTGATAGGTAAAAATTTATTATTATATCTAATTAATATAATAGAATTTTTCACCATTCAGATTGAAGGCAGGCTTTGTTTTTGATCATGAAATAATAGCATACCAGAGTTCACGTCTCAAATCTATGTTCAGTATTTCTGATCGTGAACGTAAATGTCATGTAAAAATTTTCTATTCATTTTTACCTGAAAAGAGCGTTCATAATTTGTTTTTTACAATCAGATTAAAATTAAAAACTGGAACATGGTAATCTATTTATGCCATAAAATTATAAATGATATTATATTATATATTTAGGAAGCAGATTATGAAATTTGTAAGTTTTAATTTCGAAAACTTTAAGGGTATAAGAAAGTTGATTTTTGAACTAAACCAATCCCCCTCTTCAAATGTATATACATTAGTAGGTTTAAACGAGAGTGGTAAGACTACTATTTTGGAGGCGATAAGTAACTTTGACCCAACCCCGGAACGAGGACCAATTGAAAAACCTGAAACAACTATAGATAATGACCCTAACGCTTTCTTACCATTAAGTGAAAGAGCTAACTTTAGAGATGCTATAACGATAGGTGCAGAGTTAGAATTTGAGTCAGAAGACATTGAAGAGCTAAACAAATACTTAGCTAAAAACACAAAATATTCCAAAATAAAGAATGTTACCTACACAATTTACAAAAGGTATTATAACTTTGAGAATTCAAAGTTCAAGAACATAAAGAGAACTTGGAGCCCTGGATTCAAGGTCAGTGAGAAAAATGACCCTAAAGGTACTGAAGTCAATCTCTTTAAAAAGGACAAAAAAACATGGATCGAATTGGATAAGATTTGTAACAAACGTATACCTGACATAGTATACTTCCCTAATTTCCTTTTTGACTTTCCTTCAAGAATATATCTTTCTATTGACATTTTATCATCTGATGAAAAAGGGAAGTTTTATAAGAAACTTATTCAGGACATCTTGCATTCTTTAAATATTAACGTTACAATAGAAGAACATATTATTAACAGAATAAAGAGTGACAACGAAAACGACAGGAGCAATCTAAGAAGAATAATTCAGTTAATGGAAGCTAAGGTCACTAGTGTAGTCTTTGAATCATGGTATAAAATGTTTAAAAAGGAAGTTAAAGCATCTAGAATCAAGATCGAGATTGGAGAGGATATCATAAAGGGGGCATATCTTGAATTCTATATCGAATCTTCAGACGGGGTATACAATGTAAAGGACCGGTCTCTTGGATTCAGATGGTTTTTTACTTTCCTACTTTTTACGCAGTTTCGACCTTATAGACCAGATTCAAAAAAAGGTTTGATTTTCTTATTTGATGAACCAGCTTCTAATCTTCATTCTTCAGCGCAAAATCAACTACTAAAACATTTTGATAATTTTGGAAATAATGTTACCGTAATTTACACTACCCACAGCCATTATATGATAAACCCAAACTGGCTCGAAAGTACTTATGTTGTCAAAAACGGAGGATTTAATGTAGAATCATCAGAAGATGATTTCCCAAATAGTACTAACGTTACTATTGACCGTTACAAAACATTTGTTTCTAAAAACCCTAAAGAAACTTCATATTTTCAGCCAGTCCTAGATATACTAGAATACGTGCCAAGCGAATTAGAAAAGATCCCAAACTGCGTGTTTCTAGAGGGAAAGAATGATTTCTATACGCTAAAATATTTTAACGAGGTAATTCTTAATAACAAGGTAAAAATCAACCTTATGCCCGCTTTTGGTGCATCCACTATGGATGCTCTGATTAGTATGTATATGGGTTGGGGGAAGAAGTTTATTATACTACTTGATGGAGACAAAGAAGGGAATGAACAAAAGCATAGGTATTTAAAAAAGTTTGGAAAGTTAGTATCATCTGTAATTTTTACTTTAAAAGATATCGATCAAAAATGGGATAACAAGTCTTTAG
>JAKBRR010000298.1 GCA_021845325.1 Thermoplasmata archaeon | reverse complement strand
GAAGAGTGGATAATTCAGCATCTGGTTTCATTGATCAAACGAAAGAATCGATATCTAATTTCACGCGTGACAACGAAAATCTAAGAAAATGCATCCATCTAGAAGATATAAAATTGGATAGTAACGAAAAAAGAGCATCAGCCGAGAGATTTACTGATTTCATTTCGAATTATACGAATTCGATTTTCTCTTTTAACTATAGGTTCATCAAAGATAGAGAGAAAGGATACTCACTAAGGGATGGGTTGAAAATTAGTGACTTCGAGGAAGAACAGATTGAAGAGAGAATAAGAATTTTCCTATTAAGATACGTCCAATTAAACAAGGGGCTTAAATCGGAAAGTGCTAAGGTTGTGCGAGCCACGATAGAAGGAGAAGTAAAAGAGAAATTCAAGGAATTTTCACAACTTCTGGGAAAAGAACCTCACAAAACTGTATTAGTCTATCCGATAGTTCTGCAAGATACTTCAATAGATTGGAAAAATCTTCTTGAAGATGTATTGCACGATTTAAATAAGGAAAAGAAAAACTTTGACTATGATCACGTATTATCTAGGGTACTTCCAATCTTTGGTTTTAATAGGAAGCTACCGAAAGTTCCAAACAAATATTCAATGTCGATGGTAAATGGCTATCCGGCAAAGGATGAGGGAAAAGGAGAGAAACTCTATGGATTAAGAACGAATGGATTCAATAATCGATTACCCACATCAAAGATAGGTTTTGGAAGAATAGATCAGGATTCTATTTTTGAGTATAATATTAGAAGAAATCTAGTTCCTGAGAAAAAAAATGAGGATACTTTAATATACTTGAGGTTTCCAGGCGCTATACCACACTTAGATCTTTCAAACCTTATTAGAAAGTTTATAACTTCAAAAAAAGATGAAAATAACAGTATATCTAAATTAAATCTTTCCTTAGATGAATTTGGTAAGAGCCATTCGAAAAGGATTAGGAACGATGACTCATTCTTTCTGACAGGAAATAATGTAAATAAGGAGAAGGATATTTTAGATCTTCTTTTGAATGTTTTGGACATTGCTGAAAAGACAGAAATGCTTGTCAAGGTCACATATTCAAATTCACCAATATTTGAAGATCAGTTGGAGTCAATAAGATTTGATATATCAAGTTCAATATTAGGGGCTTTTTCATGGAACCGGATAAGGTTAAATGAGATTCATAAAGTGAAGAGAATCATTGAAACATTCAGCGTTATCACAAATGGTTCCCTAACAAAATTTAATTTTGAGGATATGGCCGAAATCATGTTTGCATATGTAATGCAACCGATGTCAATTTTTTATTACGCTCATAAAAGGGTTTTCGAAAAAGATAAAGGTAAGAGGGTGACAGGCTTTGGGTTACAGTTTTCTCAAAGAATAGAGGAGATAAGAAAACTTGGATATGAGGTAGAAAGAAAAGGTGATAGAAAAATGAAAAATGTGGAAGAGCTAGCAAAGATCGCATCAAAAATAGTGTATGCAAAATGGGATATGAGTGGAAGTGATAGAACTTGGATGATTCGAGACTCCTTAGAGGCTTTGGAGGTAATGAGATCGAAAGTGAGAGATGGGGAAAAGAGAGATATATCCGAATTCTGGGATGTAATAGGGGGGACACTTAATACTAAATTAAGGAGAGATACGAATGAGGGAAAGAGTAGCTGGGTCCCAATTGAAGAAATAAAAAAGTTTTCAGACGCATTAATAAAATTGCTGAAGGAGGACTACAACGGAAAGATACCATCCGGGGCCGCTAAATCTTATCTCGTAAATGCATTTGAATTTGAATATATGTTGACAAGAGAGAAGGAGGTTGTAAAAAATGAATAAAAATTTGTTGGAAATAGGAAAGGAAATGAATCTGCCAGATATCAACCAATTAGATCTAAGGAAGAACTACGGCATTTTTTTGAAAATAGGGATAGTATCAGAGACTCGAGGGTTCTTCATAAATAGGAATAATGAAGCTACTGAGATCACAAGCGAGACTTTTATGAATGAGGAAAGGCTTGTAGTCCCTGCATCTAAATGGAGAGGCGCAGAGAGAAGTTACCTACTTTCAGAATTGAGAAAGATAGAAGGAGCAATACCCGAGGGTTATAGCAGAAATATGGCAACAAGAAAAGCTTTACTTCAAAATCCATCTAGCTTGATTTATGGAGACTCCAGTACAGGTTCCGGAAGTGAGGCCGCTGGAATTGCATCAAGGGTTTTTTATGATTGGTCATACAGTTTTGAGCCACTTCCGCAAATTTCATTGAGATTGTTGCATAATTCTTTGTCGGAGGGAGGAACAATATTACAGGAAGAGGGGGGTAAAGTCAAGTCTAACTCTTTCTATAATATACCATACATAAAACCAGGAGTCAAATTGATTAGGTATGTATCAGTAGAAAATTGCTCAATTCAGATGTTAGCTTTAATTTTAATGGCTATCAGTGGAACTACGAGATACGGAGCTAGGACCGCCATATTAGGCGATAATATGAAAAACACTATCATAGCAATAGGGTACTCAAAGCGGGAAACACCAATAAGTTCTTATTCTACAGTGAAGAAATCTTGGGAGAGCGGTGAGTATAATCCAGAGGAGTCCGTTCTATCTGAAATGAAAATTTCATATGGCGAAAACCTTCTTTACGGCGAAAAACTTGATTACTTAATGGATTTAGTAAGTAAAATTAGGAATGAGAAGGAAGCATTAAAGGAAATCTGTAACATTTTGAACACAAAGATGAGCAACGATTGGGCGGAATTCTGGAATGAACAAGGAAAGAATGAGAAAAAGAAAAAAGCGACAAATCTAGAAGAGAATGAGTGATGGGCTTGGAAATAACTCTACTTGAAATAGAGAATATTGCTCCGATTAATTACTATTATATAGCATCATCCGGTGGAATGCGATCATCATCATTCATAGGTGATATAGCCTTGAAGTATGCTACACTAAAACAGATGGGTGAACTTAATTACCCATCACCAGATAAGTTCCAACCCACATATGAAGAGCTTAATGAATACAACTTTTGGTATACAGTTGCCATAAATGAAATAACTGCAACCGGTGAGGGAAAC
>JAKBRR010000297.1 GCA_021845325.1 Thermoplasmata archaeon | reverse complement strand
GATAGAAGGATTCGATATGAAGTAAAATTAATTTAATGAAGTTCAATTTCTGATTTCTATATAAAAACTCTGTTTAAAATGGGGCTGCCCGAATACGTTTTATTTTCCACATAATTCGCAGTTTTGACCTTTTCCATTACGGAGGTGCTAAACATGCAGTCTTCTAGGCATCTTTCCGTGATAGATTCTCTTTCATCCATTGGAATTGATGAAAGCGTAGCTCAGGAGCTCGTAAGTGAATACATGAAGGAGTATTTGAGAGAACCAGAGACTTTAGGGGATATCCTGGAGGTGCTGGAATGAGCATGAATTATGATTTCGAACTCCTGAAATCCATCGACAGGGCTGTATATGTCCTTGGAAAGAAAAAATTAAGATCAGATGACTATGAAATTCTTTCCATCTACTCAGGAGATGAAGACGCTGCTATAGAAGGACTCAAGGTATGGTCCGCCAATAAGGGATCCTATTTCGACAAGCTTTCAAAGAGATGGATGCCAAGGACGGATTTTGCTATGATCGATGGACATGCAGTAGTGGATATCATCCATGTATATGCAAACAGAGAAGCAGAGAACCAAAGAGAGAAGTTTGTCCAGCGTAAGAAGAACAGAATGCACAGAAATGGAGGTTTTTACTGATGTTTCCAACCATGTCTAATGACGGAATTTCTATACATACTAATTGTTCAGAAATAATTACATCTTGCAGAAGCAGTAATTTACAGGCTCGAATAATTTTTGTAAATACTGAAATTCAAAACTGCTCCTTCCGGAAAACCAGTAATTATCTCTTTTTCTTTAATTATTATAAATATTTAAAATATTTATTTATTTACTTACTTACTTACTTACACTTATTTTTTTTACTAAGAAGTAAGCTCTACAAGGAGGTGATTTAAATGGGAAAGATAGGACGTCCAACAAAGGGTGCAGTTAAGCGTCCAACAAGAACCCTGAAATCGGATCAGGACATAGAAGATTTTTTAGGGCATAACGCTCAAATTAATGCATCTGAAATTTTTCGTACAGCTGTAAGGGCACTCATGCCTAAGGATCAAGATGAAATACGCTTAAAGGAGATTGAAGATAACATAATGGAAGCTGAATCTCACTTAAGCATAATGAAACTGGAGAGAGACAAGATTAAAAAGAACCTGGAGAGACGTAAACGGCTTAGAATCGACACGAGGATAGAATCAGAGATGGGAGCTTACTATTTGAGATCATTATTCCTACAGAATGCATTTAGTCCAGTCAAATCGAGATTTACACTATTCGAGCTAATCAAAAAGGAAATTAATGAGGGCAGATGGAAAGAGGAAGATTTCAACGTGCTCCCTGATAAAATAGAGCTAAGGACTAACGATAACAAGGTAACATCCTATCTGTCATGGTTTTTCAAGATTGAAGGAAGTTACGTCTATCCTAAACCGTCCAGGCTAACAATGGAAGAAAGAGAATATAGAGAAAAATATTATCTCGCGTTCAAAGATGGCCAGTTTAGGAAATTCGCAGATGAGATATTGAATGGCAATCTACCGACAGGCGAGCTGCCGATCGACTATTTCATGCAATTTCAACCTTATATATTGTCAGATAGGTTGAAAAATGATCTGCGTAAAAGAATGGAATCGGAATACCTGACGGTCGAGCTGGAGGTGAGTTAATGCAGAATAGAGCATCTCTTGCAAACATAGAACGTTCTTATCTTAGGAAGAATGGCGACATAAAGAAGATAAAAAAGGGGCAACACAGGATATATCACTGCAATTTGTGTGAGACAGGGAGAGAATACGATAAAAGAGGAATTCTATTGCACATTCGCAGAACTCATAAGTCGATTTATCAAGTTATAAAAAATAAAAGTTTGGAGGCTTTTTAAATGGCATTTGAAAGCAAACCTGATGAGGCATACCTGGACAGAAATCTATGCGTCCAGGTAATGGCAAGGATGGCACAGAAATTGGGATATAACGTGGGAATTAGGGAAAATGGAGACTGGCCGATCCTTTATATTGATCTGCCAACAGGACAGGTTTCCTGGCATATTTCAAAGACAGACATTGCTGGAATATTCCCAGAATACCAGAAAGAATGGGATAATCATGATGTTGAAACCAAGAGAAAGAGGCTTATGAAATACATAAAAAATGAAGAGGTGGAAGAATGAAAATAATAGATAAAATAGAACCAAGGAAAAATATCTGCAGGCATTGTTACGGCAACGTTGAGAAGTTTGAAGGACTGTGGGGCATACTATTCGAACAGGTTAAGGAAATCTTACCTAAATCGTCAAGACAACTGCACGCCTTCGACCACACATCTAGCAACAAATATTGGTTTATAAGTCAGCCATACGACGCCTTAGACGATTCAGGAAAACTCAGCGAGGAGACGGAAGACCTAATCAACTACTCCTTGCAGTGTGGTGTTGGGTGCGCACTCATAAAGGAAGGCTACCACTTTGAAGGAACCACGTGTTTAATTTTCTATCCGCTATATCTTCCTATATTCAAAGACTTCATAAATTATGGTCTAGATCAGCACACGAGGTACGATGATTCTATTAACATTGGTGCGCCCCACTACATGCGTTTTGACAAATCATACGCACGCAGATTAATCCGTAACTATAATCTCCCTGAAGAATCTAAAATTATCAAGTCGGCCATAGATTTCTTAACATGGAGTGATATAAAATGAAAACTGTTACTGTAGTAACAAAAACGCAGAATCTTGTTACTCCAGAAGCGAAAAACAAACGCAAGTCTTTTATATAACCTATCACTGCTATGATATGGAACGAAAAACGACAAGGCACGATTTGCACATTATAGTGGATGACCCGCTATTTTTGGGCATCCAAAGAGAAGCCGACCGAGCGGCGCTATGTGCGTCCTCATGGGTTCGAATGACGTTGAAAAGGGTGCTTCGCCAGTCGGCAAAACTCGAGCGAAGCACCCACGGCGACAAACTCCATGAGGAGGTGCCTAACAATGGACAGCGCTGAGACACTTAAATTTTGCGACACCCAAGAAAGGCAAGCAAGGATGATGGCCGAATTGAATCGCCTTATTCGAATAATTTTT
>JAKBRR010000296.1 GCA_021845325.1 Thermoplasmata archaeon | reverse complement strand
AAGGAACCTCGCCTAAGTCAATGACATTGACACCTCTAATTGTTATTCCTTCACATAGAGCCTTGTGAATTGCTAAGCTACTGCTACGAACATCTCTAGCTACCGCCACTGATGTTCCACTTGTAACAGTATTAGCAAAGGCTTTTCCTATAATAAATGCAATTTCTTCATTAAGCTGTTTTGGAAAAATTCCCCTAATATCGTAAGCTCTAAAAATATCCGCAATTTTTTCATTCACATTGCCATTCATCTAACGGTCACCGATTTTGCCAGATTTCTTGGTTTATCTGGATTTATTCCCTTCTTTACAGCAATCTCGTATGAAAGAATTTGCAGGATAAAGAGTATTGGAGCAAAACTAAACACTCCGGCTGGTACAGTTCTTATGTAATAATCAAAGTTCTTAAGTTTTTCTTCAGCTATTCCAATAATAACTGCTCCTCTTGCCTTTAATTCCTCGATATTTCGGGAATAGTCATCATGTCCAGTTATCACTATAACTTTGGTGCCTTTTTGAACCAAAGCAAGTGGACCATGCTTTAGAGATACCAGATCAAGTGCTTCAGCGTGTATATAAGTCACTTCCTTTATTTTTAGCGCACCTTCCATTGCTAGTATGTATTCTTTGTCAGTTCCAGTTATAAACATATGTTGCTCATCTTTAAGCAATTCAGCAATTTCCCTAATCTTATTCTCTATTGATGGGACAACAAGATTGAATTTGTTCAGATCCAATAAACGTGCATCCATATCCAGAGAAGCAGGAGAATCTAAGAGCAGTAAATAGAGGCTAACTACAATAATCAATGAATTAGACACAGACTTAGTGGCAGCAACAGCACGTTCAGCACCTACACTCATAGGTATCAACGTATTAACCACGTTGGCAAGATTTGAATGCTCAACATTGATTATTCCAATTTTCCTAATTTCAGTAATCTGTTTCAAATAATATATCATATCCGCGGTTTCGCCGCTCTGAGAAATTGCTATGACTATGTCTTTCCTTTTAAGAATGTGCTTGAAATTTGGGATATCTTGAGGTTGAATTGCAAAAGCCTCCTTTCCAATGCTTCTTAGCAGCATCGCACCATAAAGCGACACATGATAAGAGGAGCCCGAGCCTATAAAATAGATTCTTTCCATCTTTCGTAAGTCTTCAGTTACTTCTTTTATGTTCTGAAACAAAGATTTTGGAAGTGCTTTCCATATAGAAAGCTGTTCAAAAATTTCCTTAAGCATAATGTGCTGGTAGTTCCAATTGTGCACAGTTGATAAATCAGGAGATACATAATGTATAGTATGCTCATTTCTAACATTGTAAATATTATTGATTGAGAAGGAGCTTTCTGTCATATGTACAGTGTCGCCATCGTTCAAATAAATTATTTTATTAGTGCTATTCATTACAGAGGGGATATCACTTGAAATAAAATAACCTGATTCGTCTATTGCAAGTATTAGGGGCGAGCCATTCTTGAAAGCGACCATCTCGTCAATATCCGAATGAATTACCACAAATGAAGACATCCCTGATAGCCTCTGAGCAGCTAACATCGTTGCTTCATAGAAACTTCGACCCCCCTTCATATTTTCTTCAATCAAATGAGGTATCACTTCAGTGTCTGTATCTGAAACAAATATATGATTGCCCAAGAAACTCTTAAGTGATTCAGCATTCTCTATGATGCCGTTATGTATAACTGCTATCTTCTTATCACAGTCAAGATGAGGGTGAGCATTGATCTCACTTATTCCCCCGTTGGTTGCCCATCTCGTATGGAATAAGGCATTTTTGCTCGCAATTTTATCAATGTTAAACTGGTAAATTACTTGATCCATAAGTTTCGTACTCTTGAAAATTTTCATTCCATTGGAAGTTTTAAGAGCACATCCAAAACTGTCATAACCTCTGTATTCAAGCTTCTTAATTCCAGAGACAAGATCGGTGATCGCATCCCTTGACCCTATATAAGCAATTATTCCACACATAATCAACTACAAAAGGATTCTTTTAGGCCTTATAAAGATGCTTATTGAGGTTTTCTAATTTCTATACTATTTGCCACACCAATGTTAGAACTTGTCTTTTTTAATAAAAAATATAACAATTTCAACCATTTACTTTCAGAATTATACGCTTTTTCTTCTAATTCTCTTTAAAATTTCTTTAAAAATTCATAGCTCACGCTATCCCTGTATGATTTTAAGGGCATTAAGATTGTATGCAAAACATGCAAACATGAACTTTACTCTCACTCTTATCACTGTTGTAACCATTTCATGTGAAAAATGAAATACCCTTTTAATAATAGAATATGGACATTCAACAAGTGATCCTTTGTGTGATATCCTTAAATTTCTTCTAACGGATTCAATGGATAGTTATGATTCCTCACAGATCGATCCATTGTTCCATCTATTCTCCTTGAATCATGTCCAAAGTATCCTCTATCCCTGTACAAGATGATTCCTCTCTTTGAAAGATCAACTGTTGTGTCATGATCTTTTGCTGTTGACACGGCATAGGATCTTATCATTGGAACAGGAATGTTGTCATCAACAATGGTATGACCCTTGTATCCAAAAAACGTTTTACTGTTTTTCTTTGTGAATGAACCATCCTTTGATCTTCTTGTTTTACCTTCAGATCTTGTTTCTTCATGTTTCACATGTCCAGGATCTGATGTGATGAATATTGCATCCTGTGCTGATCCCTTTTTCACCCTTATTCCATTTGATTCCATCTGTCTCTGCAGTTCGTTCTATATGATCCTGTCTCTTCCAGTCTTTGATAATCTTTCTCTGAATAACCATATGGTTCTAGCATCAGGATACTGATATGGATAGTCAAGAAAGTTCATGAATGATATTCTATCCCTTATTTGTGTTTCTGCCTGTTGTTCAACCATGTTGAGCATTCTCTGCAAGAACAGTACTTTTATCATGATCTTTACAGGTATGTTTTTTCTTTCATCATGATCTGTATCATCATGATACAGATCATTCAATAGTGGTGTGAATGCTTCTCAGTCTATGGCATTCTTTACGAATATTAATGGATCATTTATCTTCATTGAATTGTATTTTTC
>JAKBRR010000295.1 GCA_021845325.1 Thermoplasmata archaeon | reverse complement strand
TACAAGGTTCAATGCCAAAAACAAGGCAGGAGTCAAATAGGCAGTGCAAATTTAAAACCTTCCTGACGATATATACTGAATTTCTTCCACCAATATGGAAATCCTTATTAGAGAAACCAGTTATAAAGTTTAGTGAAAGGCTCTTCCGTGAATGCAGAAGATTACCTCAAATGCATACACGAATATATGGACTTGCAAGGTTATGCTGCCTTAAAAGATATAGCATTGATTTTGGGTACCGTAAGGCAAACAGTCCTGGATGAGATTAAGATACTAATGGATCGGGGACTGGTATTAAGAAAAGAGAAGGGAAAGTATGCACTCACGAAAAAAGGTATGAAGGAGGCATTAAAGTTTCTAAGAAAACACCGGGTTGCAGAAATCCTCTTGTGGAAAGGTCTTGGAATGAAATGGTCCGATCTCGATGATCAAGCTATGGGAATCGAACATGGAATGACCGAGGAGATTATTGAGAAAGTTTGCCTGAATTATGGCTGCAAAAAGTGTCCACATGGTAATGCGGTACCAGATAAAGACGGAAATGTAACTGAAACAAAGGACATAAAAATTAGTAAATTTAATTCCCCCAGAGAAATGATAGTGTCAAGGGTTGTATTTGAAAGTCCGGAAATACTGAAATATATGGAAGAAAACCAGCTATACCCAGGTTCTAAATTAATGATCGTGGATGATAAAAGGGTCAAGAGTGCCTCAGGAGAAGGAATCCTAATTGTTCCGGATAATTTTTTTAGTGCAGTAAGATTTTTAGAGGTTTAAGACTGGAAATAAACCTATTCAAGAAAGAAGAAAACATTAGTGAATTTTAATTTCATTGAGATTGGGGAATTGCCAACGGTTCCTCTGATCACAGGAAAAGGAAGCGACCTGCTTTATTACGTGGAGAATGTAATTAGCTTGCATCCACAGATAATGTGCACCCTCTTAATCTAATAGCTCTTAAATATTAACATGGCATATCTTTAAATTCAGGAGACAAAGAATGGTTGATAAAGCAAATGAAAAATATACGAATTCTTCAGTAGAGGGAGAAGATCAGACAGTAAGAGTTATATTACCAAACAAGAGAAAAGGAGAAATGTATGGGGTAGTTGAAAAACTATCTGGTGCATCTCATCTAACAGTTATGTGTGAGGATGGTTTTACCCGCATATCGAGAATACCAGGTAAAATGAAAAAAAGAATGTGGATCAAAGAGAGAGATCTTGTAATCATAAAGCCATGGCAATTCCAGTCAGAAAAGGCAGATGTTGTCTACAGATATACGCAAACTCAGGCTGGATATTTAAGCAGGAACAGGCTACTACCAGATGTGATAGATATTTTCAAGTAATTTTATGGATAATGATAAAAGTGCCCTGAAACAACTGCTTGAGGCTGGTGAGTTCAGAAGGGGTGATGATCCAGGTCGTAAAACCATGGATAAGGTTTTTGATGCCAGAACACTTGATGCCATATATGAGGTCATGAAGAGATTTAAGGTTGATTTGATTGACTATCCGGTTTCCACAGGAAAAGAATCCGTAGTTTTTAAGGCGATCGTAAGGAAAAAGAACATAGCAATAAAAATCTATAAGATGTCCACTCTGGGCTTCAATTCAGTAAGAGAATATATCGAAGGCGATTACCGTTTCGAAAAGGAAAAGCTTTCCAGAAGTTCTATCGTGTATGTATGGGCGAGAAAGGAATTTATTAATCTAAGAAATATGGAAGAAAGTGGTGTAAAATGCCCTGTTCCCATAGGCGTTCATAAAAATGTTCTGTTAATGCAATATCTGGGAACATCGTTAAAACCTGCACCTCAACTGAGGAACTATAATGGTGATGATATAGCAGTATACATTCATTCTGCCATGAATCAATATAAGAATATGGTTGAAAAGTCATTATTAATCCATGCAGACCTCAGCGAATACAACATATTGTGCTACAGGAAAAATGCATATATAATAGATGTAGGGCAAAGTGTCCCTATTACTCATCCAATGGCTCGAGAGTTTCTAAATAGAGATATAAATAATATGATAGTTTTTGCAAAAAAGGCAGGCATTTTACAAAACGAACTGGTTCTTCCGACTTTTTACCATAGCTGGCCTGAGGATCCGCACAAGTTACTCAGAAAACAATAATAAGGAAAATAATGATAATGAAAAAAATGGATAATTCTGAAACGAACCAGAATGAGATCGATCTCAAAATTCCGAGGGAAAGAGTTGGTGTGCTCATTGGAAAGGATGGGGAAATTAGAAAACAGATAGAAGAGAATGGTGAAATAAGTCTTCTCATAGATTCAAGAGAAGGAGATGTACGTATAATTCAACGTGGAGACCCACTTAAGGCGAATATCAGTGCTGAAGTAGTGAAGGCTATTGGAAGAGGATTTAACCCGGAAAAGGCTATGTTTCTGTTCGACGAGAATTATCAATTGATTGTTATGACTCTGAGAGAATACGCTAGAAAGGGGTCAAGAAGAATAGGAGAAATCAAGGGAAGAATAATTGGCAGGGAAGGAAAGACGAGAAAGGTTATTGAAGATTTAACGGGAACAAGTGTTTCAATATATGGTGACACTGTTTCGGTCATCGGTGATTATATATCCATAAAATATTCGCTTGAAGCTATAAAAATGATTATAGAGGGCAGGAAGCAGAGAACAGTTTATAATTTCCTTGAAGGAAACGTTAAGAAAATGAAGATGGAAAAACTGGAAGAAGCGTTCAGGTGATCGAAGATCTTACCAACCACACGACTAAAAAACTTTCCATAATGTGATAAGATACCTCTCATAGTCAATTTAATTTTTTTCATAAATTCGTTGTAAAACCTTAAGCTTATATGATAAACAAGCATTTCGTTGTTGAAGCGGGGTGGGGTAGTTAGGAAATCCCGACGGGCTCATAACCCGTAGATCGATGGTTCAAATCCATTCCCCGCTATTATTCCGGTTCATATCATCAAGAATCTTTTTAAAACTGGAGTTCCCTGTTAGAATATTTCCCGTATATCCTGAATTTATTATGGTCTTTTTAGTCGGTTCTCCTATGGCATAAATTAGAGTTTGATTTTGAATTTTAAAA
>JAKBRR010000294.1 GCA_021845325.1 Thermoplasmata archaeon | reverse complement strand
CCATAATAGATGATTACCTAAAGAACGCTGGCATCAATGAAATCACGGTTTTGCACCAGGTTTCCATGTTAAGGGCATATTGCATGGAAGACGTGAAAAGAGGTGTCCAGTATATTCTCGATCTCACGGAAAAGATCAGGGAGAACGATGAATTTGAAGGATGGCTTGATATGCTTACCAGGAAGATCAAATTCATTCCAGAATATCTATTCGTGGAGAGTCTGCCGGTTCCATTCTTTTATCCAGTGGAGGACCCTGATCCTTCCATTCTATTAGATGCCGTGAAAGAGGCAGTGGAAAAGAGAAGATACAGGTGAATTCCCTCAATAATTGATAATTCAAATGATATCGGGGAACTGGATTCACAAATCAGTTAGGGTTTAGATTCAGAGTATAATTCAATGTTCCTTTTCGTTGACTATTTTTGGTCCATCCCATGGATTCGTCCAGATTCACATAATGAATACATTTGCCAGTTACAAATCATTCTTGTTCTAAACCATCATCAGCGCCTTCTATCCACGATATTGTAACTACTGGCCTCTTTCTCTTAAGAAACAGAGTCAAACTGATTGTCTGCCCATTTGATTTCTCCACTGCTTCAATTAGTTCTCTTGATAATTGAGTAGCCTTGTCCTTACTTAGCCCCATTGAAAAGGTTTCATATTTCCATTCCATAATCTCCTTTGGATAAATTTTCTCTATCTGGATATTAGGACGGACAGATTTTCTTACCATAGGTTGTCAATAATTTGATATTATATTAACTTTCGAGGATTCTTAATAAAAAGGATCCGAAACTCATTTTATATAACCAGCGTTTCTCAATCTTGAATGGTTTCCATAATTTAGTCTTACTTTTTACTATTGATTGACATGCTTCCTTTTCGTTTTAACAATTTTTAGGGGGAATACGTGCCAAAAATAAAGGAAGATAGATCAACTTTAAAAAAATCAAAATTTGTAATACATCATCAGCAAATCATAATACCTATCTCCTCTTTTAACCGCTGATGGAGATACGCCATACTCCTTGAATCCCAATTTCCTGTAAAGTGAAATTGCAGCAGAATTTACAGTAAAAACTTCCAGTCTGATCATTTCAAATTTTCTTCTTGAAAGTTCAAGAACCATTTTGATCAGATCCTTACCTATTCCCCTATTGCGATATTCTTTTTTGACAGCTATTCCCAGCACACCATTGTGTGAAAGTTCTGAGTTCGGTCTTAGTCTGTGTATGTCACAGATACCCACCACTCTTCCCTCTACCTCGGCCACAACAGCAATAGCATCACCACGAATCATCTCACTGTATAGATCTGTAAACCATACAACCTCGCTCCCATAGTCAGGCCTGGATTTAAAGAAAATTATCCCAAAATCAGGATCTGACTGAACTTCATCATAATTCGTAATAATTGTTCACTAGGTCGTCCAGATCATTCCAGTGAAGCTTCCTAATCATTCAATTTGAATGTGGAGTTGTTATATTTATGTTTCTCATTAGCCCATTCTATTTTAGGTTTAGTCCCGTAAACATTGAATGTTATGAATGGAAAGACAACCTTAAGATAGTGCTGGAAAACACGTTTCAGAATTGTAATTTTTATTGAGATAACTAAGATTTGTTCATCAATTTTCCCCCTATTCAGGTTTCTCTGGAAGGAACAGTTATTGAATTCCCGACACAATATCACGGTATTTGTTTTTCTTTGTTTCTGAATCACTCTTTTTAATGCACTAAAAATGCATGTCTAATTTCAGTTTTTACATATTTAAATGTAGCAAATATATATATATATCTATGACAATTACTTTTTATGATATTAAATAAAACAGGTAAAAAGAAAATAGTTGAGATCTTCTTTGGTGTATTTGCATTTTTTATTATGATAGGTTTAGCCTTTTCCCCATCGATTGTATCGAGTGAGATTCAACAGGGTAAAAGTGTGAATTCATACTCTCCTGAAGCTTTAAACTCAGCACAATGCACCAATAGCAAGGCTGTATGCATATACAACAAAAATGTGGAAAAGACCTTTCCGCAGGGAACAGTATACTACAACTTTTATGTTTATTCATGTTGCGGGGATCTTATTTACGTTGTAAATTCTCACCTAACAGCATGTAGTGGATACTGGCTAGCTGGGAATATAAGAGGGACAGATGGACACTGGACGGGAAAAACATTTCTTTGCTGTGCAGAAAGCAGAAATCCAAGTGATGCACTTCAAAAAGAGAACTTTATTGGATATTCCCCGTGCAATGAATTGAGTTCGGGATATGCGGGCACAGTCACTACCGGCTATAAAATAACAGGCAGTGCTTCTGCACCTAGCTGCGGTGGGTTTGATACAACCCTTTCTGGCTCCTACTCTTTTACATATTCCTATAACGTTCCAATGTTTGAAATCAATCCACTAAGCGAGACTGAAAGTAAAGCCGCATGGGAATTTTCCGATAACCTGGATCAGACTAGTGTTAAACCGGAAGCAGCTAGCTATGTAGTTTCAGCAGTAGCTTCAGGTAGTTTCCCCAATGGAATGGATGCAATATGTATCAACGATCAGGGGCAGTTTGCTCACACAGGATATTTTTACATCACAGCCTACAACTGGGATACTCTGGCAAATGAAATAGAATTTCAGCCGTGATCTAATGATGATAACAAAATATCTTTATTATATAATTGATTAGGTGAATAAATGGATAAAAAAAGAAAAATCATTATTTCTATCCTCATTTCGGTTCTTGTAATAACCTCCGGAACAATTTATTATGAATCCTATGTCTCTGCCCATACGGGTAAAAGTATTGGTCTGGATTTTACAATAAAAACAGTAAATATTCACGGGCAGAGCAAGTTACAAATAAACGTTACTGCTGTCATCAATTCAACCAATTATCTTACAAAATTTTCCTTCAATGAAAATCAATATGTTGAAGGCATAGACCTCTTATATTTTGGAAATAATTCCTCCAATGCTAATCAGATATTAAACAATACATCAAATAATTTAGGAGGATTAAAGATCATTGGTCAGTCATTTAATCATTTCTTGATCACCAATCAAAGGCCCAGTTATAACTTCATATGGGA
>JAKBRR010000293.1 GCA_021845325.1 Thermoplasmata archaeon | reverse complement strand
GAAAATGTTAAACCTACTTCTCTCCTATACATAATATGAATCCTGCATAATTGTTTTAAATTAGCTCCATAGTTACTCATAGATAATTTCAAAGGGATTGGAAAGCGGGATCGTTGGCTTTTCATCAAAATGTTCCGGCATCGATCCTAGTTATATACCCATGTTAAGGATTTAAACATATTAAAATGAAATGCGATTTCTATACTGTTAAGATTCAGGATATACCCTTTAGAAGCACCGGATATTATTGGTGAAATCCAAAAATCAATGTAAGTTGCAAAAAAAAGTGAGATAAGTCTCTTATATTAACTAAGAAATTATTACTAAATAGTCGATAAAACAATCCGCTTTATTTACGCAAACAGATACTTTTCCGTGTATTTCCTGATAAGCATGATGAAATATAAGATTCCTTTTCATTGGTAACTTTGATCATTGAATAAAACAGCCACCGGTTTATTCTTGATGGAATGCTGAATAATAGAAAGTTCATAATGTTAATAGTCAACCAGTTCATGACTAAATGTTGTTTCCATACTGCAGCAAGTGCAAAGCAAAGAAGAATCTTTGCGGGCTTGGATATTGCCCTATCCTGAAAAATATAGGAGATTATATTGGAAATTTTCAACTGAGTGCAGGTGATGTTGACACACAGACGCCACCCGGAGTTTTCATTGGGGAATATAATTACCCGGGTGTTTATGCCGGGCCAATGGCAGTTTTAGATACCAATAAACCATTTTTTTCAGAAAAATTGTATGGAAAATCCATGGATGAGTTACTGAAATTAAATGCCAACAGATATAGAACGTCAAAGACAGTCAGGGTAACTGCTTTAGATTCTCCCTTTATCTTTGAACTTCAGGAAGCAGCAATGGCCACAAATAATGTGGAAATGAACTTCAGAAATGAAAAATTCATCAAAAAGGATACAGGAAGAGAATCTTTTGAAACACCGGTTGGTCCCATGGCTATTGTATCTTCCCTGAAAATCATAGAGAATCCCAAAATACCGGCAAAGGTTGATTATATAAGGGAAGATATTCATCTTAAAAGCAGACCGGCCATGGTAAAGCTTTATGAATCAGGCTATGAACTATCATATATTCAGGGAATTCTCTCCGCAGGTATTCTTGGTATTAAAAAAAATAGAAAGCTGGTTCCAACAAGATGGTCAATAACTGCAGTGGATGAGACAGTAAACGAACACCTGAAAGATCAGATAGGAAAGTTCCCTCAGCTGAGCGAAATTATGATGTTTTCTGGAGAATATTTGGGAAACCGATTTCAGGTTATACTTATTCCCGGGCCGTACTCCTTTGAAATGTTTGAGAAATGGGGAAGCGGTTCCGTGTGGGGTGAAGGAGATGTTGCTCATGAATGGGAATGGATCAATGGAAGAAAAGAATATGCCGATGAAATTGGCGGTGCATATTATGCAGCAAGGCTTTCAGCATCCGAATTTCTCCATAAGATAAGGAGACAGGCATCAATAGTGGTCTTAAGGAGAATCGGAGGAGAATACCACTCCCCAATGGGAGTATGGGTTATCAGAGAAACAATAAGAAACATACTTCAGGGAACCCCAGGTAAATATACAGATAGGGAACTCTTATGCCGTGAAAACAAATTTATAATAGAAAATTGGGTCAGTCTGTCAAATATATGGAAACTTACACTTACACAGAGATATCTATGGCAATTTTAAGATGGCATAAAATGAGAAGGTGCTTTAGGAAGTGACAATTGAAAATTTCCGCATTCTCGACAATCATTTTCATTTGAGAACAGATGGTTTATATCTGGATGCCGTGAAAGCATTTAAAAAAGCCGGCGGAGACATTATTAATCTGGTGAATCTCCCTGATTATACAATTCCAACGTCTGAATACTACGAGCACATATATGAGCGAACGTTAAGAATGGCCGAGTTTATAAGGACAAATTCTGAGGTAAAGGTAATGGTAACTCTTGGGCCATATCCTCTGGACTATTTTTACTTCAGGCAGGCTTCAGTTAATCCAGTGAAAAAAATGACAGATGGCATTATGCTCCTGGAAAAATATGCAGAAGATAAAACAATATGTGCAATTGGGGAAATAGGTCGTCCCCATTTTGATGTTGATCCGAAGGTGAGAGAGGAATCAAATCAGATACTGCTCAGGGGTTTGCATCTGGCAGCCGATTACCATATTCCTGCAATACTTCACACAGAGGATCTGGATGAAGCGGCACTATTCGAATTGCAGGTCATGGGTAATAAGTCAGGTATTTCACCACACATGATAATCAAACATCATGCAACCGTTTCAAACCTGATGTCTGAATCTGCATTGAGCATGTCAGTTCTTGCAACGAGACCAAATCTCCGTGGTTCAATTGAAACAGGAAAGAGTTTCCTTCTGGAAACTGATTATGTTGATGATCCTTTAAAACCTGGAAAGGTCATAGCTCCTGACTCAGTGCCAAAAAGAGCCCTGATGATCAGGGGAGAATACACAAATTATGAAAAAATTATGTCTGATGTGTTTCTTAAGCTTCCTTCAAAAATCTACGGAAAGGAACTCTTTGAAATCTGATAAAAAATTTACAGGATGAATCGTTAATCTTTGGCATTTTTGAACCGATATTTCCAGCATAACTTTATAAAAAGGCTAAAAATCAGTAACCAATGATCAAAGTTGGGATAAACGGCTATGGAACCATTGGAAGGAGAGTTGCAGATGCGGTGAAACTTCAGAAAGATATGACGGTAATTGGAATTGTAAAAACCAAACCAGATTATGTTGCAGTGGAGGCAGCAAGGAGCTTCAATGTATATGCAAGCAGTGATGAAACTCTAAAGGCTTTTGAGAGTTCAGGGGTTAAGGCAAAAGGAACTCTAAATGATATTATCCAATCCGTGGATGTTATGGTTGACTGCACACCGGAAGGAATGGGAGAAACAAATAAAGAACTGTACAGGAAGAACAGGATAAAGGCAATTTTTCAGGGTGGAGAAGAAGCACAAATTGCAGAACAAAGCTTCAATGCCTATTCCAGCTATGATAAAAGTGTGGGAAAGGAATTTCTTAGAGTAGTATCCTGTAATACCACAGGACTTGCCCGTACAATATAT
>JAKBRR010000292.1 GCA_021845325.1 Thermoplasmata archaeon | reverse complement strand
ATACAGAAACGGATCAAAGAACATGAAGGAAATCAATGAAGATCTTCCAGGATCAACTGAAATTTTAAGGGAGCTTGAAAAACTGAATGTTGTAAAGGAGGAAATCGATAAGTCAAAATATCCACAGGAAACAACGTTGAGTTTGACTGAGAAGGGAATGGAGATTGGAGAGATGCTGAATAAAGTAGAGGGAATGATGGAGGAATAAAAAGAGGCGAAAAAATGGGTTATCAATATTTAGATATAGACATAGGAGACTTATACTTGAATCCTAAAAATTATAGGATAGATTTCGTGAGGTTTAAAACCACAGAAATGGTAATTGACAGGTTGTATGAAGACGAGGATATCCTAGGTCTGATGAGACTTATTGTAGATTTTGGCGGTCTTTATCCAAATGATCTGTTAATAGCCGTTCCTAAGGATGATTCCAAATATACCGTCCTAGAAGGTAATAGGAGATTGCTGGCGATAAAATCTTTGCTTGGTCTAATAAATGTTCCACCAAGGTACGAAAAGAAAGTTAAAGAACTCAGTTCTAAGCTAAGCCAGCAATCAAAAGATTCTATGAGAAATTTAACAGTTGTAGTCTATGATAAAGATGATGGCGATCCGCTCAAAATAATAGCTGCTAAGCACTCCTCAATTAATTATGAGAGCTGGGAGCAGATCTCGCAGTGGCACTTCTACAAAGACCTTTTTGAAGCAAATAATAGGGATATCAACGAAACCTCAAAACAGCTAGGGAAAAATAAACCTGACGTCATAAATTTTATTCACTATTATAATCTATTAGATTATATAAGATTATTAGAGCACTGGGATAATGAAAGACTGAGAGATCAAATAGAAAAAAATAGATTAAAACCAACAAAATTTACTAGACCTTTAAGTTCAAAAAGTGTGTTAAGTGAACTTAACATAGAATTTTCAGAAGACTTAGAGCTTAAAGTTCCACAGAATAATAAAGATGAGTTTGATTACATCTTATTCAAATATGCGGAAGCATCCCTTATCAAAGATACGAACGATGATGACTCTATATACACAAGAACAGAAACAGATAGTGTTGTAGCCCTATTACGAGGTTGGAAAGATGACTACGGGAAGAACAACCGGGAAGATCCAATTGAAACTAATACATCTAATGAAGTAAAAGGAAATGATGGCGAACGGACTAATAGCGGAAAGCAAATAAAGGAGACTCCTACTGAGCCTGAAGAAAGAGGAAGAAAAAAAATTGTGTATTTCAAAAGTTTAATATGCACAGTTGACGATTCTCGACTAATAGCATTAACGAATGAGCTTTCCAAAATCCACGTTACGCAGTTTCCAGCAGCTGCAATCATGCTTACTAGGTCACTACTAGAATCCTCTCTATTGTACCAAATTGAAAAGAAAAGCCTTAAAACAGATTACGCTAATTATAAAGGTAAAAACGGACTTAAAAAAATATTGAATTTTTCAATACATTATAAAAACTCCCTTTTTGCTGATCCTAAATCTGCCAATGGCCTTGATTATCTTGTAAACAGCAAATATAAAGATTTTATGGACGATATAGTCCACAGTAAATGGATTGATCCTGAGAAAGGTGATGTGGCTAATATTGCAGGAAAGATAAGAGAATTAATTCAGGCTATTATTTCGGATAAGGCATGAAAAAGGTGAGTTAAATGGTTAAGGCCATATACTTAAATCAGATTAGGGTAATATGAGTCCTTTAATTTCTCCTCTGAGATACCCAGGTGGTAAATCATCACTTTTAAATTATGTAGAGAAATTCATAGATTCTAACAACATATCAGTCAAGACAATAATAGAGCCCTACGCAGGGAGTGCAGCAATATCTGTCGGCCTATTAAGTAAGAATAAAACCTTAAGGGCATACATCAACGATTCGGATCAAATGGTTTATGCTTTTTGGAAAACAGTAATGAACAATAATCAGGAACTGATTGAAATGGTAGATTCAGTCCAGGTTAATCTCGATACCTGGTTTAACTATCAGAAATACCTTATTGAAAATCCACTAACCGTATACAATGAAAAGGACTTAGCAATGGCATTCCTTTTCCTGAATCGTACATCATATTCAGGTATAGTAAAGGCTGGTCCACTTGGGGGAAAGAAACAACAATCGAAATACAAAATTAACTGCAGATTCAATAAGGAAAACTTGAAAAAGAGGATTGCAGCTCTAGAAATTCTATCTTCAAGAATGGAAATATACAATGAAGATGGTGTCAAATTCATGGAGGAGATGATAAAGAGGAACGAGGATGTAATGATCTATGCTGATCCACCTTACCATGAAGTCGGAAAACAACTATACAATCAGTATTTCGATGATAACAAGCATATCGAACTTGCAGATTATTTAAAGAAGATTGAGGAGCAGCCATGGTTATTGAGTTACAACAACAGTGAATTCATATTGAACCTCTATAACGACAAGATAAAGAGGCCCATATATCTTGATTATCATTCAGGACCATACAGGAAAGATATAATGGAATACATGTTTTCAAACAAGGTTATTCCTTTATTCGATATCAGTGAAAAAAGAAGACAGAAATCAAAATATCAGTGGGAAACAACAATCAATTTGACCGACAAGGAAAGAGAGATTAGAGAGATGCTTTAAAGAGCAGAGGAACCAATAGATAAATAATGGAAAAGGGTGAAAAAAATGAGCAGTGAAAAAGAAGTATATGGAATTATATGCAAAATTTGGTTTGGAAAGGAGACTGGGGTTTTCAGCAAAGATGATAAGATTCCCCGTGGGGAACGCGATTACTTGGACTTAATGCGTTCAGGTGACTGGCCAAATGTGATGGGTCACAATGGACTCTGGATATGGGGCACTCCAACGGATTATATGAAAGGTGGAAAAACAAAGTTGCTTCTTTACGACAAACGTAAAGAGGCTATTACTGTTGATGCTGATGTAATTCCAGATAAAATGGTGGAAATCAATGAAGGATGTGATGATTCAGAGTATTGTTTCCCATTTCGAAATGTGATAAACGAAAAAACATTGCATATATTAGAAAATCCCATTGGGTTGGAAATAATCCAAAACCTACCAGGGTCTCGAAGCTTTAAAAATTTTAGGAA
>JAKBRR010000291.1 GCA_021845325.1 Thermoplasmata archaeon | reverse complement strand
GCGTTAAACCGGAAACCATCAATGGAAATAGAATGCCGTTCTTTCTACCAAGCTGGCTTCTATAATTAAACCCGGAAAAAACAATCAAACCCAAACTGATGAGAACCATGAAATCAGTTATACTTAACAGAAAATTTTCTCCAGCACTCACCAGTACTATAATGAATAACAGCGTGAAAACCCATGAGACCCTTGATACTGAATATGGAAAAATCTTATCCTCACCCAGTGCCTTTAAATGTCTTGAAGCTGCAAGAAATGCCGGCGTGAAGGTAGTTATGGTCGCAATAAGAAAAGCCACGATGAGGAAAAATAAACCAGGATAACCCTGAAGACTTTGTGCAATGTAAAAAGCTGGAATAGTGGCAGTTTCAATAGCTCCTGTTGCAATACCAGAAAGCATAACAGATGCAGAATATAAAATGTTAATGGAAGACGAAATAAGAACTGTCAGAAACATGGAAACCTTTAAAATTGTTGCCTTTTTGACCTTAATTTTTTTATTGATAAACAACAATTTCATTGTTATTTCTTCCTTAACCTCACGCTGAAAAGCCATAATTTCCTGAAATCCGAAGAACAAAATGTAGAGATACCCTGTGTTGATGAATAGATCAAAAATCCAGTTCGAACCGAATGAAACCTTGTAAAACCTGGCAAAATTCAGGTGCGGTCCAAATATAAGCAAGGATTCACCTATTAAAATTGAAGCCATAATTATTACAAGAATAAGTTGAATCCTCCCAATGGCTACAAGGAACCTTTCTTCATAGAACGCGTTAATGATGAACCAGATAACAATCATAAAAAGGATGGTATAAACGATCGCCGGTTCACCATAACCTCCTAAAAATCCTGATGAAATCGTATTTGGCAGGATTATATATAGAAAATCATAGAAGATGATTATACAATATGCGGAAAGGGAAGAATTGGCTACCCACATTGAAGTTCTGGATACAAAATACTTCAGGGAATCCCGTCCATATGCCTCTCTTATAAATGTTGGACCACCTACTATATCCTTTCCATTCCTTGCATGGAAAGCATAAACATCTGAGTATACCTTTGCCATTCCAAAAGATATAAGGGCAGCCAGTAGGAGAGATATAACAGAAATAAAACCATACTGAACTGCGTTTTCAGGTATAAGCAGAAATAAAGGAGAACCCAATGTCGATCCCACTCCAAGACCAATCATTATCCATATCCCATAAGAAGGATTCCCTTTGCTTCGAATGGATGGTTTCACAAATTTGACACGATAAGTTGTCGGGTACGATAATACAAGAATAAGACCAAAAAATATGAGAGAAATAATTAATGCAAAATAAGCAACTGTTCCGATCTCAATATGAGATAGACTGGAAATTTTATTAAATGAGCCGAGAGTTAGAATTGCACCAGTTAATATTAATATGGCACCAAATACAGTTGACACTAGACGCAGTGAGATTAGAAACCTTGCAAGCCTTCTTTTTTGCATTTCTTCAATACTCCAGTTACACTTATTTCACGAGAGTCAAAAGTGAATTTTTTGCCACCCTTATTGTATAGAATGCGGATACCAGGAGAAATACAGCCAGAAGGAAAGAGATTATAACTGATATATATAAAATCCCGGTTGATTCCCCATAATAAGCGATCCCGTTTGAATAATAAGAAAGAAACGCCTTCAATGAAAAATTTGGAGAAAGGGATGGAAAGAGGAAGAGTGCTCCAGCAATAAACAAAACAGCCGCCATTATGAACTGGCCTATTCCTGTTATAAGAAGCTCTTTAAATCTCTGATTTCTTGCAACAATTACTGACGCAAAAAATTCCTTTACCTGTATGTCATCTTCCATTAGCATTTTCACTATTTTATATCTTGAAATTTCCTGATTCTGTTCCGTGAGCAGCATAACACCTTTTATTGTTAATTTAAGCTGATCCAGTAATGGTTTTAAGGAGTCTTTTGATTCTTGATTTTCCACTGCTTTGGAAAAGAAGGAACAATATTAGCTTTGCCATTTAATTGTTAGCAATTGATAATGAATCTAAATTATTTAATTAAAAAGTTTTCAACAAGAATTAATAAATGATAATTCATTCTCTCTAAAGATGGAAATGCAGGATTCCTCAAATGTAAAGAATTTAAGGCAATTAAAGTCGTTCTTTACTTATATGATTGATGCGATAGGCAGTCAGAAGGAGTCTTTGCAGCAAAGTGAAATTCTTGAAAAATTAAAAAATTCAATCCCCGGAGAATTAGCAGATATTGATTCAATAACGAACTCAATAGCTAAAGTATTTGAAACCTACAGGAATGAAAAAGGCATTACTAGCATATTAGATACAGAAACAACAGTTGTAAACTTTGCAAAGGGGGCAATAGAAAATTACAAAAAACGAGTTGTTGATGAAAAGAATCAAAAGATTAATGAACTTACTGCCAACGTAAATGCTCTCATACTGAATTCCAACAAGTCGATGCAGGCATATCTTTCAAGCGATCCCATAGATATCCTTGACTACTCAATAGGAATAAAGTGGACCAACGGAGCATATGAGGGAATTGCAAGATATTCATGCCAGAACAATATTGAATATGATTTTACCCTGAATACAAGAGATTCAGAACTTCTTAAGGAATCTTTAAAGTTCTCAATGCTTGAAAAGGGTCTAAAGATACCTGTGAGATCTGCTTCAACATGGATAGGAAAGGATCCTCAACTGGATTATGAGAAGCTTGATAAATACAGCATGGTTTCATCTACCATTACAAAGGGGAACCTGTTCGTGGTATTTCAGGATCCTGAGAAATCATCCGCTTTTACATTTGTGATGTCAAGGGGAACAGACAATTCATTCTTATCAGTGGAATATAAGGACGAAAATGGAAGTGTAGACATTACGGGTCAACCGGCAATGAACAACATGCTGGAGATCGAGAGAATTGAAGATCCTCTTGACAGAATATACGGAACATTGCTGGAATTAGAGCAGAACAAACTCAAATTATCCCGATTGTCTGTGAATGGAAAAGATGTTTTAGCTACGTCATCATTCCTTGAATTTGGTAAATTTATTTTTGATATCATGAAAGAAAATCTAAAGGACTTTATTGCTAATTTACCTGAAAAAACTACTGAACCTAATATAAATGGAGGCTTG
>JAKBRR010000290.1 GCA_021845325.1 Thermoplasmata archaeon | reverse complement strand
GACAAGTGTATCCATGCTTCTGATCTGGTTATACGCTTCAGGGATGCTGAAATCACGCAATGAGCTCATTATAATACACATGAAACACGCATGAATAAAGGTTTCGCTATCAATAATAATCATTGGAGCTAGGAAAATACTGGTCTTAATGTAAATTTAGTTTAGAAAATCATCTATGATTTGGCTTAGGTTTTTAGAAAAAGTCGTTAGTAAATCTTAAATAATGTTGAGATGATATAATTTTATGGAAGTCAGAGATATTCAAATATCAAAAATAGTGGTCTCAAACCAAAACGTAAGGAAAGACTTGAACGCAGGTAACGAAGATACTAACTTAGATGATCTTGCCAACAGCATTAAGGAAAAGGGACTTCTCAGCCCTATAACCGTAGTACAGAAAGGAGATACCTATGAGCTAATAGTCGGACAGAGAAGATATCTTGCTTGTAAGAAGCTTGGATTTCAGAAAATTCCCGCAATAATAAGAAATGAGTCTGATGATACTGATTATCTTGCTCTATCACTAATAGAAAATATTCATCGATCTGACATGTCCCCAATAGATAAGGCGAGAGCATATAATTCCCTTTTCGAAAAGTATCACGACTACGATAAAGTATCAAAGCAAACAGGGATATCTGTGGTAACCATTAGAAAATATGTGAAACTATTAGATCTTGCCCCCCAATTGCAAGATAGACTTACCACCTCAGAAGGTGTCGTTGGAATAGACGCAATGTCCCGACTATCCTCCACTTTTAGTAATCCAGAAGAACAAGTCAGCGTTTTTGACAATATTAAGGGATTTACAGGAAAGACTCAGACTGAAATTATTAAAAGGAGTGGTGGTGACATTTCTAAGGTGCCAGATTTAGTAGACCGCGCAATGCAAGGTGAATTCAATGTCAGTATGTGCCATTATGGGTATTGTAGCTTCATGTCTGAGAAACTCAAGGAAAGAATAGGGCAGCTTCTCGGCCAAAACAGGAGCCTTGATGATTTACTAAATTAATCCCCTGCACTGGTAATCTAGAATACGAAGGTAGTATATATGGCAGTTGATCAGATGAAAGAGATTTCGGCAGTAAAGAAGACCGTTAGCCAGGTTTTAGAGAGGGTAAAATACAACCTCGATTATTATCAAAGAGAATACATGTGGTCGAATAAGGAAATAAACCAATTCTTGGAGGACTTGACTGGCAACTTTTTAGGCAATTACGATGGGAAACATAACCGTCAAGAAGTCAGAAACTATGAGCATTATTTTCTGGGGCCTATAATTCTTAGTCAAGGAAATGGACAGGATTATTCAATTATCGATGGACAGCAAAGGCTTACCACCCTGACGCTATTGATCATATATCTCAATAACATCCAAAAGTCACGGGAGAAAGATCATGTTTCATTGGAAAACCTAATTTTTTCAGAAAAGTATGGGGTAAAATCGTTAAATATAAATGTCCCCGAGCGGGAGGAGTGTATGAAAGCATTATACGAATCCGGGGAGTTTGTAACCAGTGATAATATTGAGTCAGTTCAAAATATAATTAATGGATATAGCTACATACAGGATCAGTTCCCAGAAGAGCTTAAGGATAAAGCGCTCCTATACTTCATAGATTGGTTGATCTATAACGTTGAAGTTGTGGAAATTGTTACTTATTCTGACAGTAAGGCATACACTATATTTGAAACAATGAATGACAGAGGAATGCGCTTGCGAGAAACTGAGATGTTGAAAGCGTACGTTCTGTCCAAGATATCGGAGGAATACAGATCAAGGCTTAATGATTCTTGGAAACAAGTCGCAAAGAAGATCAAAGAAATAAGTGATTTGGAGGACGAGGATGATCAATTCTTTCGCGCATGGTTCAGGGGTAAATATGCTATCACAATTAGACCTAAAAAGGAAGGATCTGAGAATGAGGATTTTGAAAAGATTGGAACTAGATTTCACGTTTGGTTCAGAGAAAAAGAAAGTACATTATTCGAATTGAAGGATCAGGAAGATTTTCAAAATTTCATATCTACTGATATGGAATTCTTCTCAAAGCAATACATTAGTATAGTAAACTCACAAGATAACTACAAGGAAACTCTCGAAAGCTTATACAACATAAACTGGCTAGGCTTGGGTTATTCTATATTCTATCCAATGCTTCTTTCACCTGTCAACAAAAAAGATAGTTCCGAGATTATCCTAAAGAAATTTAATTTAGTATCCAAGTACCTAGAATCATTCGTTGTATTTAGAAAATTGAACTACAGAACTATTTCACAAAGTTCCATCCGATATGCTATGTATTCTTTGGTGAAGAGCATTAGGGACAAAGACTTGAAAGAGCTCTCTGAGTTACTAAAGGCTGAGATTAAGAAGGAATATAACTTTAAAGAATTCGCCGGATTTAGCTTGACTAAGCAAAACAAGAGTTTCATAAAGTTTATGCTGGCCAAAATAACCTCGCACATTGAGAGACAAAGCGGATTGCAAAGCCCTTTCAGTGAATACTTGTCAGCAAAATATCAAATTGAACACATATGGGCTGATAAATATTCTGACCATAAAGACGAATTTCAAGACGAGAAAGATTTTGAAGAAGAAAGAAACAAAATAGGCGCATTACTGTTATTGCCGGAGAGCTTCAACAAGAGCTACAATTCGAGCAGGTACGAGGAGAAATTGCCACATTATTTTGGGCAAAATCTTCTGGCAAGAAGTCTTAATCACCTTTGTTATAAAAACAACCCTAGATTCCTGAAATATATAGAACGATCGGGGTTTCCCTTCAATTCTATGGAACACTTTAGAAAGGAGGAAAAGGATCGACGGCAGAACTTATATAGATTAGTATTGGAAGAAATATACGATCCTAATCAGTTTGATCAACTACTTTAAAGATGAAATGCGAATGGTGTTCTGGGTATTCCCTTAAAACATTAATGAAATCCCGACCGGTCCATTTTAACTGTAATTGGCTTTCGTGATTATAGAAATGTGATATTAGAAGGGCTGGTCACTTGTAGATATTCTTTTTAGAATCCAGTGATCTAATGATGATAACCCTACTACTTTCTTGAATTTCCGCAATTCTCAAAGCTGGAAAAGAGATTCCTCGGAATATACAACTTCAAAGTCTGTCACTGGATTCCCAATTGTTTTTTTACTTCGTCTGTGGTGTGGATCTTTTT
>JAKBRR010000289.1 GCA_021845325.1 Thermoplasmata archaeon | reverse complement strand
TGTCCCAAAGCCAGTTTCTGTAGCATCTAAAACATAAGGTGTGTTTTTAGAAATTAATCTATTTATTTGCTCTCTATCGTCCTTCGTAATATTTTTTCTATTTACCGTGAACAGAGCCTCAACGGAGCTGTGGAAATACAATTTATACATAAAATCTATAAGGTTAAACTCTTGGCTATTTGCCTCGGATTCTGCTTCCCCGAAAGTAATTCCAGCTTTGTCGAATAGTCTGGTCAAAATACCTATTTCTTCGTCAGTTAACATTAATCTTTGAAAGAATTGTATTATATACATTTTTTTATCGTTTCATTTTCTAGGGACTTACCAGAAGCATAGCCATTTTGATTTTTTCCCTAAAAACAGGGGTTTCCCTCTAATGTTATCATAATTTAGATTGTCCTCATATGAAACTGAAAAGCTCTGGTACGCACTTATCTATCCTCCATACACCAGCAAGTTTGATGTTATAAGGAAGGCTGCGCTAAGCGAGGTTGCTGGTGGTTCTAGATGACCTATTGCATAAATCTCTAGAATCATTCTTCCTCAAATTCCATCTAAAACAGCATCTCATCGTATAGCCCTTTTGCCGAGGTTCATTGTTTGTGTCGCATAAAATAAAATATTGTTCGTATATCTCTATGATTGTTGATCAAGAAAGAAAACACAAAGGGACCTATTTTAGGTGCAGAGGTAGAATCATTTTATCGTGAGATTGAAGACATCTATGGCAAATTGAAGGAGAGCTTCAATGAATTCAGTAAATTCCAGAGTATTATCAACAGTGAAAAAACAGCATATAGTTCAAAGGACCTGGTTACCGGTCAAAAACCTGAAAGTCTGGTTCGCCAGTCACTAATCGATCCCATTCTCAAATTCCTGAAATTGAAGTGGATAAACGAGACAAGTCTTACCACACCTTCAGGTACCAGGGTACCGGACTATAGCATTTACACAGTCGATATCTCTAAACCGACTTTATACATAGAAGCAGAAGCTCTTAATGTAAATCTTTACGAAAAGGAGCTCTCTGGACATAAAGTTGGACTTGGGCAGGTTAAAGAGTGGCTTTATTCAAGGTTTTCAAAATCGAATCACGGTATGGCCACAAATGGTTTCTTCTGGGTGCTTGTAACACTGGAACCAGAAGATTCATCCCTCAGGGAGGTTCTCACTTTAGATCTAAGGCCATTTTTTAAATACTTACTTACCAATGATTCCTTAAATAATGGAGATTTCGGAAACACAGTCAATGACTTTCTCAATCTTAAGGCTGATCGCATAACTGAATTTCTCAATGATCAGGTTCTATTGTTAGAAAACGAGAAAGAACAGGTTTCAAATAGCTTCTATGTTAAGTATATGAGATATGTTCTCGGGAGAGACAGTAAAGGTGAACTTCTCCATGACAGGTCCCTTCTTAATTCAATAATTGTTCCTGATGATGTTTCGGAATCAAAGAGGGAACTTTTCGCCGTTATAACAATGAACCGTCTTATCTTCATCTATTTTCTTGAGGACAGATCCCTGGTACCCGGAAATATACTGACAGGGTTGTACCAGACATACAGGGAGGCCAGGCCTCCTGATAATTTTTACAATACGTATCTCAAACCCCTTTTTTACAATGTTTTCAACACGAATAAAGAGAACAGGCCCGACTATGTGAAGAAGAATGATCTTTACTCCAGCATTCCTTATCTCAACGGAGGGCTTTTTAATTACATCATAGAGGAAGAGAATAGTTACTCAGTCAGGGATGAAGGAATAGACCTGGTACTTAACAGTCTTTTCAACGGAGTGAGCATAGGATTGAGCAACGATGCGAACGTGAGACCGGAAATACTTGGGTTCATTTTTGAAAAGACAATAAACTATATTTCCGGTAAAGGTACAAACACCCAGAAGATGGAGGGGGCATATTACACTCCTGAGGACGTTGTTCAGTTCATAGTTAGAAATACTCTGGATAGAAAGATATTTTCAGCTATGAGGGATGGACTGATTTCTGCTGGGTGGAAGGCAAGAGATCTGGCTGGCCTGAATACATTGGAGGACGTTCTAAAATCTGTCAAACCAAATGAAAAACTTGTTGCATCCATGATGGGCAGGATTGATCAGCTTAAGGTAATTGATCCATCCTGTGGTTCAGGACATTTTCTCACAGTGGTACTTAATGAACTGGCGAGAGTAGAATCCTCACTGTTGATGATCATTGGATCCTCAGTGGACTATTACGGAATAAAGAGAAAAATCCTTACAAATAACATATATGGGGTGGATATTGATGAAATAGGTGTGGAAATAACCAAGTTGAGACTCTGGCTTTCAATAATCTCTGAAGCAGACCCCTCAGACAAGGAACATATTGAGTCTCTGCCAAATGTTGACTACAACATTATAAAAGGAAACACACTCGTAGGACATTTGAGCGAGAACATCGCAAACGGGCTCTTCCCGGTTCAGTTTGATCAACTTTTTTACAATGATCTGAAAAGCATAGAGAGTATACTCGGGAAAGATGGAAGTGAAATTAGGGAAAAACTTCAGTCTGGACAACCTTCTAGTTGCATAGAAGCTTTTTCACTGTTTAATATGAAGTACAGATCCCTTTCCGGGAAACGTGCACTAGCTGTAAGGCACATAATGAAAAGGGTTAGAAACAATGTTTACGATGTCCTTGGTCAGGCTTACACAACCTACCTGGCTTCATGTTCCCCAAACATCAGATGCCAAATCCAGGACTTGATTCCAAAACTCGCCTTATCTGATCCTCTTCATTGGGATATAGATTTTTCTGAAATAACAAAAAAGAATGGTTTTGACGTTGTGCTGGGAAATCCGCCATATGTTGAGGACAATGCCCTGAATATATCAAAGATGGATCTACTGGTACTAAAGGCTGAAAGAAAGGCGGCATCCAATAAGGGCCACGCTCCACTCATTTATAAAACAAAGGACTGCGGAAATACCCACGCATACTTCATAGAGAGATCATTGAATCTTTTGAAAAGGGATGGCATACTGGGTTTTATAGTTCCAGTATCTCTGGTATCTACCGATCGGATGGCACCCGTTAGAGAAGTCATAATGTCTTCTTCTCAGAGTGTGGAATATTATAATTTTGATGATCGTCCCGGTAAGATTTTTTCCGGGATTGAACATTGCAGATCCACAATAGTGATAGGGGAAAAGGGGAATGGAGT
>JAKBRR010000288.1 GCA_021845325.1 Thermoplasmata archaeon | reverse complement strand
AGACCCCCCATAAATTTGAAATGAAGGCCAGAAAAATCCCCTTCTTTTACAGATTTCAATAATTTCATCAAAGTTTGACATCGAATACCCCCATCAGATCAAGGTCATAAAGCATTCCTGATAATCTTCCAGGACCATCGAGCACAGGTAAGTGATTAAAATTACCCGCACTCATCTTACCTGCGATTGATCCAATCTTCTCGTTGGAATATGCAACAACCGGGTCCCTTATCAATATACTCTCTACGGTTTCCTGTGGCAGTTTTATCTGGTTTCTCTCTATGAAGTATGAGCCCATATTCCTGATCCCTCCCCATGTCCAGGGATCTTCATCAAGATCGCTTCCCGGATTTGTTCTGTTAATATTTGAAGTGATATCAATTTTATCGAATAAGTCTCTGTCTGTGATTAGCCCTTTGAATGTTCCCTCCATATCAATTATGGGGTTTGCAAATGTACCGCTGTACCTCATGGTATAATACGCAACTGAAAGCGGTGTTTTTTCCCACATCGGGAACGTAATTCCCAGGCTTAAATGTTTAATACCAACATTTGGAAACCGTTCCGATATAATTCCAAGAAAGTTCTGAGGTGTTAGTATTCCACATACTTTGTTTGAATCGTCAGTAACAGTAATATGTCTTCTTCTCTGCCGTATCATCTCTCTGGCTGCGAACTCAATTGAATCTTCGGGGTTGACAGTTTTTGCCTTCCTCATTACCATTGCAGCCTGAATTTCGTTTGGATTGTTGAATATGTCCCTGCGTGTTATAACACCGGCGAAAATCCCATTTGAATCCGCAACAGGCATACCGGTTATATTGTTCCTTACAAGAGCATCGACCGCCTCAGACAATGTTCCTGGAACTTTGAAAATGATTGGGTTTTCGGTCATTATATCTTTTACTGACAGTTCCATATTAAGGGTTATGCATTTCCGCTTATCATAATATTGCTATTCAATGGGTATTTTGTTCTTAAACGAACTAAAAACATTTAAACTAAATAGATTATACACTTTGGAAATTGGTACATATGACAAGCTCTAATGATTATGATGTAATTGTCGCAGGAGCAGGGATGTCGGGTAGTTTGGCCGCGGCCATGGCGGCCAGAGGAGGGGCATCAGTTTTGCTCGTGGATAGAAACAAAGAAGAATCCGTGGGAAAGAAAACTGTATGGGGATGGACGTGCGGTGATGCCGTAGCCGGAAGTCATATTGACTTTCTCCAGAAGAATACCGGCGTGACATTTTCACACCCGGAACTTGATCAGCAGGTTGCTGGAGTGCTGGCTCTATCGCCCGATCTTTCTTCAAAATATCCTTTTGATGGTGTTGGGTATTCTCTCGATAGACCGGAATTTGAGAGAAAACTGCTTCAGATAGCAAAGAAGAGTGGAGTTGAATACATTCCTGAATTTGAAGTGGATGGCCCACTTGCAGAAAACAATGTAATCACCGGAATTTCCGGCAGATCAAAAGGTGGCGAGAAAAAGATATTTAAATCAAAGATAGTTATAGACTGTCTTGGAGTTTCAACAGTAATAAGAAGAAAGCTTCCAGAAAATCCTTATGTGGATAGAACCATTGATATAGATGATATTGAAAGCACAGGGAGATATATTTTTGAATTTGAATCTCTTGATCACGAGGATGAAAGATATTATGACAGAAAATATGCCCTAATACATCTTAATAATGAAATTGCGCCAGGAGGCTATGGATGGGTTTTTCCCAGATCCGGAAACAGAGTCAACATTGGATTGGGAGTGCAGAAAAGGAGCCTTGACATTAGAAATAAGGCACTTGGAAAGTCAGATAACCTTCAATCTCTCATTGACAATTATGTCAAAATGCTACCTGTTTTTAAAGATCTGAAACTATATGATAAAGACGGTAACGGAAAGGGATCGTGGTCTGTGCCTGTAAGAAGACAGATGGAGAGTCTGGTATTTAATGGATATATGGGTGCCGGTGACAGTATGGTTATGCCGAATCCAATCAGTGCAGGCGGAATCGGACCGGCTCTTATCTCAGGCATAATCTGTGGAAAACATGCTGCAAGGGCAGTACAGGAAGGAGATGTATCCATGAAAAATTTATGGAGCTATAATCTTGAATACAATGAGCTCTACGGAAAGAAAATGGCTGGAATGGAGGCATTCAGAATATATTTACAGTCATTGAACAATTCCATACTTAACTATGGAATGAAATCATTCCTGACAAATGAAGAGGCATCTGACCTGACTGTTGGTTTGATCCCGGAATTATCCATGGCCCAGAAGTTCAAAATGATCCTGAAAGGTGCAAGGAACATCACAGCATTTTCCAATTTGATATATACAGTAAAGAAGATGAAGGAACTGAATGGAATTTATGATAATTACCCTAAAACCCCGGAAGAATTCCCTAAGTTCAAGTCAACTGTGGTTCATGAAATAGAAGAGGTAAAAGAAAGATTCAAACCAAATCCAATCGGATAAATTTTAATTTTAACCAATGCTTCATTTTTTATCGTTCATTAAATCTTTACCAGTTTTTCTCTCGTATTCCCCTTTAATATATCTGTCTCTCAGTATCTGATATCCTTTCCCGTTGCTTTCCGCCATTAATGCAATATCTTCCCCGCTTCTCTTTACAGTTGCAGGTATACCGGCAATGATGGAATTAATGGGGCAGGTAAAATTTTCCTTTACCACAGCTCCTGCTCCGACAATGCACCCCGAGGCAATGTGTGATCCATTGAGGATTACAGAGCCCATTCCAATAATTACATTATCATCCACCATTGCCCCATGAACAACCGCATTATGTCCAATGGAAACATTTCTCCCCACAATTACTGAATTTTTCTTTTCTGTGTGTATTGTAACATTATCCTGAATATTACTGTTCTCTCCGATCCTGATACTGTTCAAATCTCCCCTTAGAACTGCATTGTCAAATACTGATACTCCATCTTCAAGCTCAACATCTCCAAGTAAGACTGCAGTCGGAGCTAACACAACATTGTTTCCGATTTTGATCATAGTCCATGATAGTTTTACAATTAAAATAATCATAGTTTTTTAGCGATTTTTTTCCCTCATAATTTTATCACTCATTATTTCATATAAAAGGTATTTTATGCAGTATGAATTCACACTACATGGATAATGAAGAATTTTTCCAGAGGATCCTTCAGCTTGACGGCTTTCTTGCT
>JAKBRR010000287.1 GCA_021845325.1 Thermoplasmata archaeon | reverse complement strand
CCAGTTCTTCCATTGTTCATTGCCTCCTGGTTGGTTCCTGGAGGCATCCTTTTCTTTTTCATGAAATTTCTCTCATGATCTAGGCTAGTGCTAGTCTCCCTTACACAAAATTCGGTACGCTACCTTCTTCCTAGATATAATTATGGAGCATAGATTTATATTCTCTTTTCTTTTGTATAATTGTTGGGAAGAATAAGCAACGGGTTTTAATCAGTATGTCGTCAGAAAGAATGTTAGACTACAATGAAATAAAAAGTGCCATAGGACAACTAAATCCTTTCAGAGGGGATTTCCCTTTTTACTTTTTTCGTCCAGTATATATCCCCGAAGGATTTACCAACTTTAAAAATTCATTTCCGGAGCTTGAGACAGGCCTTGATAATGTACTACATATCGAAAAGGCTGAGACTGAAGGGTCTGACCTAATTCTGTTAAAGCTTACAGAATATTTTGCGCTGTCCACTGGAACCTTAGAAAAAAAGTCCAATAAATATTTGACAGGTCTAATGGCACTTCTTAGGGTATACAATGCCGTACCAGTCAGTATTCCAAGAACTCTAATGTTCTCGGCAGCGACAGTTCCATTTGAAGATTTTATGATTAAAGAATATAGGGCAGGTGCTGAAAAAATACAGTCATATTTTAAGGATCACTTTTCTCCGAACGAAGAAGAAAGGGATATAGATATTAGGCTTGAACAAGATAAAAAGTTAGGACTTTTACCCTATCGTTCAACTTTTGCTCAACCTCAAAAGGGATTCAAAAGCAAACCTGTGGAAGTATTCGAGAATGGTCTATTTCTGACAGCTTATCCAGAAGAAAATTTTGAATTTATTCGTCCTTTCTTAAATAAGATAATCAAAGGGACGGAAAAGAGATTTAGGGAAACATCCAAGGTTCAAATTAAAAGGCTTGAATGGTCACATCAAAATCTAAGAACTGCTGACCTTTCAGTAAAAGTAGACAAGGAGTTCTATCCTATTCACTTTAAGAATTTCACTAATAAAGCCGAAAAATTGTCAAATCCGAAATTTCAAAGGATTGCGCGGTCTTCCGCCTTTGATGAAGAAATAGGTACTTACCATTCATTGTTCCTTAGCAACTCTCCCGATGATTATGATGTTGAGGCACATTATCTGGTTGGGATCAGGGAAAATTCGATACAAATTTCTCCTGTCTTCTCGAAATTTGATCTTTGGTTTTTGAGTCAACTTATCCAGACTCTGGACGGTTATTTTGTAATAGAGGATGTAAACGCTCAATAAGAGGAAATCCAAATGTCAAAAACTCCTGAAGATTTAGTAGAAAAGAAGTACAAGAAGCTCATTGAAGAATTTGAACACGCTAAATTTCTTGGAGTGCTCTATCACGAATTTCAGAGAAGTAACCCACATGGTTATCACTTTGGAGGTTTAGATTTCTTTACACAACAAGATAGCAAAGATGGGTCTTGGGACACAATGCTTTATTCAGAATCAGAAAAAGATCGTGGTAGGTTAAAGCCTATTTTCGTTGAAGCGAAAGGGACGCTTAATAACTCAAAGTCATTGACAAAGGACATAGATACAAAAATTATAGAAACAGAAAAAATAATGAATAATCCTGAGAAAAGAAATATCTTCTTCAATCAACCAGGAATAAATTTGAATGTGGAAGGGCTGTCTTATAAAGAGGGAGATGCAGAGTATGTTTGTTTTTTGAATGAAATTGAATTTAAGAAGTATTTCTTCGACCCAAAAAATGGGCTTAAAAAATTATTTGAACACAAAGTCATAACCTGGGTTCTTAACTCAAATGGTGTTGGTAAACAGTCTATATCTTTTCCTTACGGTAATGGGAATAGTATTTCTGAGTGGAGAAACTGTACAGATGGCTGTTATTGTAAACATAATAGCACTTCTCTCAATGAATGGCTTGATGCGAAGAATTATGCCTTTTTTGAACAAATTCCTTTACCTTGTAAATCGGGGACTTTAAGCAAGGCGATGAAAGCAGCCGTTATGTTAAACTTTTTTGATATATTCCCAAGACAGGACGCGAAATATACTAGAGAAGAACTAGTCCGGAAAGTAGAATCTCAGTTCTACATATACGGTTGTGAGAATCAGCATGCCTACGCTAACTTGATGGTAGATGAAATGCTTAGATTGAAATTAATAAAGGTCATTAAAAACGATCCAATGGAACGAATAAAGATCTTTAGCAAACGTATATTCAAAATGAGTAATAACTTAGGTGCTGACTTACAGTCAAAGCAAGAAGATATACTATACTATATTGCTAAAAACTCGACAGATGACTTGCAAGAGTCACTGGATTCATTTTAAAAGTCTGTTCAAATTGAGTCGGCGAGGATAGATAAGTCTTTAGAGATGCCTCCAAAGCGATAATTAAATCGATATATACAAGGCCAATTTCTCTCAAGGAAAAGTGAACATACGAAAACTCTAAGTAACGCTTTCTCAATGATATTTTGGAGTGCGCGTCTTCTGAAAATAGAGAAATCTCCTTGCAACCTCAACTCTTCAGAAAAGTAGGCACATGTTCCGGCTTGATGCAAAGTGATTCCAGAATTTCCTTCTGCTTCCCGGATATCTCTGTTGTGATCTCCTTTCCGCCATTCAAAATTACCTTCCTGAGCTTGTGCAGTTCCAGTAGCATCTTCTCAACGGAGTAATTCTTCAAAAGGCCTGATGATCTCATGTATTCCAGAATCCTGGACCTGATGGCAATTGTAATGAGATTCACGACCATCTCCCCTCTCAGTGCATCCATGCCGTGAACCCTCAACGGTTCTCCTCCAGTGAATGTCCTGGATGACGTGAATAGCATCTCTACGGCACTCCTCCTGCGATATCCTGAAAGGATATATTACGCATCATGATCGCCGGTGAACGTTATCACTGTGATGCCGCATCTGCCCAACCTCTGTGACACCGCATTATCCCTTATCCTCGCTTGGAATCTTAGCTCATTTAAAGACATTCCAAACCAAGGAAGCACTTTATCCTAGTTACAAAAAAGATGAAATCAATGTCGATTCAAATCATGGAGAAGGGAGCAAATATTTACGAAATGTAGATATGTATGTGTATATACGTATGTCTACTAAAAACATTGCACTCAGAGAAGACGTATACAAAAAATTGAAAGAGGTAAAAGGGCCAGACGAGAGCTTTAGTGATGCAATAGAAGGGTTATTGAAAAGGAATGTAAGTCTCTTGCCT
>JAKBRR010000286.1 GCA_021845325.1 Thermoplasmata archaeon | reverse complement strand
ATAAAGTGCTTTCAAAGATCCGGTGATTGCTCTGAGATGGTGTTCATGAGGGTGAACAGGATAATTCAACCTTATATCGTCAGGTTATCTTACATACTGATTTTATTCGATGGTTTTTTAAGTTGATCAAAATTTCCTGAACAGTGAGTTGTACATGTGTTGATTCTATTGTTCTTTGAATTGTTTCCTGATTCGGCTGGATCAATTCGTAATTCAGCTTTTTCCTGAAGAATGTCGATTTAAGATGGAAAATGAAATGCCCATAAAATTGCAGTGTGAAAATCCACTATATTGTTATGGCTGATTCTCTCTTCAAGAGAATTTCTACAATATTCTTTGGTAGGTAAATGATGTCATTTTTTCTCAGGTAATAATTTCCATCCTTGAGTGCTATGGGCATGTAATCGACTGTAATTCTAAGCCTTGCAAGGTCCTCGCTTCTGGCAGTTGTGTTTTGAGGTACCCCGATCTCCTGTTTGATTTCCGGCTCTTCATGGGATTCCTCAGGACTCTCCCTCTCCTGAATCTTACCTGGGTCTATGAGAGAATCACGGATTGCCATCATCTCATTATGCATTTTCATTATGAACTCCCTTTCCTGTGGAGTTAAAATGTCGAGCGTTTTTCCTTCTATATCATAAAGTGATTCCCGAAGTATCTTCTCATACCTCTTTTGAAAAAAAAGTGATAGTGATTTTTTGATATTTCCTTCTCTCTCCCTTACAGCTATATACTGATCAATGTCCCCTTTTGATAATGATTCCTCTGCCATTCCCTTTAAAAAAAGGAGTGCTTCTCTTACTTCCGAGTAGAAGTCCTGATTGATTCTGTTCAGTGTTACTCCCTTGGATTCGATCCTTGAGTAATCTCTGATTTTTTTGAACAGACGATCAATGTCTGAGGCGTTTAATGGCATTTCATTACACTATTTGCCTCGAGTATTTTAATTTCTTGAACACTGTAATGAAATTCAATCGGGTTATAGAAACCTTATTTCTACTAAAATGGAAAAGTGTTCTTTTGTTATCAAACTTAACCATTGGGCATCTTGCTGCTTTAATAAGACATAGGATTCTATAAGGTTGTAACATTCAACATTTCTGATTGGGGTGTGGTCTAAAACTCTAGTAAAATAATTATATATAAGAGCATCAAATACCTGCTTACTCTCTGTGAGCCTTTACTTATTTACCATAAGCGGCTCCCAATTGGGGTGAAACATTGAAAAGAAGTTCAAGGGACTGGAAAAAACGCGGAAACATGCGATGGAAGTGGAGAAAGAAGAGAATCCGAAGGCTGAAAAAGCAGAGAAAGGCTAACAGAACGTAAGGGAGCATGGGGTAGTCAGGCATCCTATCGGGCTCCAGTCAGGGTATGTTTAGCAACGGGTCATCTGATTCATGATGAGTGACTGGAACTAAGAACCGGGAAGAGACCCGCAGATCTGGGTTCAAATCCCAGTGCTCCCACTACCGATGAATGCTTTATTGTAACCGGTTCAACATCTAATTTTCGCTTCTTATTACTAACTCCGGTTCAAATCGAAAAACCCCGGGACCCGCTTTGACGAATAAACCTCGCAGACCTCAGTTTGGAGATCACTTGAAATTAAATGCTTGTAAATTTGTGTGGATTGAATTGAGGGACTTCTGAGCTAAGCATGTATTTCCTTAGATCTATAAATCTTATCTCGCTCGCAAATCTCAACCTGCTTTAATACACCCGTTCAGGAATTCCGGTCAAACTTATTCATTCTTTCATTCCTTTCCTTTTATTGTTTCTTCAGGCGTGGCATTCAGGTATTTTGAGCTGCATGAGTTTAGTTGTGCTGGTTCTTTATGTTTCCGCTTTCATTCATCGGTATATTTCGGTTTATTTCTGTTATAAATAAATTCGCTTATCCTAGATGATCCTAAAATGTTTCTATAAATGAAAAAAAAGAGTAAATGAGTGAAAAAACCAAGTCTGTAAATAAGAATATCCAAAAGATATAGGTTAAATTATACAACATGCAAAACGTGATGATACACTATTTAATAGAGAAACCAGATCATTATTTCTTATTGCTAGAAAAGGATTGAAATGGAGTTCTCCAATTAACTTTGAAAGTTAAGCCTTTCTCATCAAAATAATGTATTCCTTAGTCATGGTATCATCAAGTTTTCCCACTATGTTAGATGGACTATTCTTTGATGGCATTCTCTTATTTGGGATACTTCTTGTAAAAATTTCATCCTTAATGAAACCATTCTTCTCAAAGAAACACACTATTGACTTGTCAGTAGGCAACGAAATTCCTGCAACTTTCCTGTTAGCTACAACATAACAAGCATATCCACCATTCTTTATTGTCTTAGACACGTTATTTATTGAGCTCATAAGATCTGAATAAAAAGAATAAACCTCCAGCGATCTAATATGGTTAATTTCATCTATTTCCCTTATGCATGTATCTAGTTCTTCGCATCCAAAATTTACTGGTTTCGATTTTTTTCCCCCCATAGATATTGCATCAACATTATGACTCCAAATTCCAAGCCACTCTGATGAAAGCTTTGAATATTGTCCATATGCAACTGTTGTGTGTGAATCTCCATAGGGTGGAGATGTGATTACTATATCGATTGAATTTTCCCTTACTCTATTCTTTGGAATCTTGTTTACAGTATTAGCGAGGAATACCTTTGACATTGGCTGGAAATTGTGTTCAGCCATTTTTCTTTGGAAAGCCTCATAACCTTTGAAATTCCTTATCAATTTTTCCTTCATAATTATAAATGGATCTGGGTTATAGTCAGTCAACTTCTCCTTATTGTATCTATATAATTTGAATTCCCCCTTCCTTGTATTGGAACTCTCCCTGATGGCCTCACTTGCAGTAACTTCAAAGAATTTTTTTATACGCTTATCCTTGATCCTGCTTATGTATCGAAGCATCAATCCAATGCCCTTAATAGCGTTTGGTTTGAACCAGAATTCAAGGTTTTCTTTCTCAATGATCTTAGGGGTTCCCTTTGGGATCATTGTAAATTCCATAAAATTATCAATCTCATTTCTTAATGCTGCTGGATCCATATTATATTCTGTTTTTGCCTCTGAAATTAGTTTTGCAAGGGGATTGATGTCAGTTCCAATTACATTTAGTCCGGCCAATAAACCTTCTACCAATGAACTACCTGAACCGCAATAGGGATCAAAAAGCGTGTTTCCCTCTTTCTCTCCCAGAAGTTGTATTATCTTTCTTGGGAT
>JAKBRR010000285.1 GCA_021845325.1 Thermoplasmata archaeon | reverse complement strand
GGTCTTAATAAGACCATATTTTGACATTAAAAGAAATTATGTTACCTCTTCAAAATAATGTATTTTATCCCCAGCTTTTTTCCCATCTCTCCTTCCATATCATCCCTGTCACCTATTATCACTGAATTTGCAATATCTATATCAAAATCTTCCATGGCCTTCCGGATCATTCCAAGATTAGGCTTCCTGCAGTTGCAGTTCTCCTCAGGTCTATGGGGACAGTAATATGTTTTGTCAACGTTAACACCCTTTTCACTCAGTTTTTTAAGCAATTCATTGTGGAATAAATGAAATTCATTTTCAGTGAAATAAGCTCGGTTAATTCCTGACTGGTTTGTTACTATAATGATCAGGTATCCCCTTTCTTCATATTCCTTCATGATCTGAACAGCATCATCGTAAACATATAGATCCTTAGGATCGTGGCAGTATGGACAGTCCCTGTTTATGGTACCATCCCTGTCAATAAAGAGTGCTTTTTTAGCCATTGGATATTACTTCTAATTATAGTTATTATTTATTTAAACATCCCTATTCTTTCAGCAAAATTGAGGAAACAGTAATAAGACAGTGTGTTTTCACAGATTATGGATTTACAGCAAATCAAAAAATATCTGGAAGAAGGCTCAAGAGTAAGAAATTCTCTGGACATTGAAAAGATTTCCTTTCTTGGGGAATCATTATCATCAGCCTTTAAGAATGGTAACAAACTGATCATTTTTGGGAATGGGGGAAGTGCCGCAGATGCACAGCACATTGCAGCAGAGTTTGTTGGAAGATTTGAAATAGAAAGAAAACCCTTACCTGCTATGATTCTTCATGGCAACAGCTCTTCGGTAACAGCAATTGGCAATGATTATTCCTATGATATGGTATTTTCAAGGCAGCTGGAGGCTTTTGGGAAGAAAGGTGATATGGTTATAGCATTGAGTACAAGTGGTAACTCCGTTAACGTATTATCAGCAGTCGAAAAGGCTAAGGAAATCGGATGCAGTGTGTTTGGAATCACAGGAAGCAAGGGAGGAAGGATGAAAGATATGATTGAGAGGAAGAATCTTATACGTATTGATAGTGATAGAACATCCTTTATTCAGGAAAGTACCATTGCTATTGGTCATATTATATCCAAAGTTGTTGAGGATTATTTATAAGGAATTGGTGAAAATGAGTTCAGGGGATTTAAGAATTGTAACAACCAAAACCCCTTTGCGGATAACATTTACCGGTGGAGGCACAGATCTTCCGCAGTATTACAGAAATTATGGACCTGGAGCTGTTGTCTCTGCAGCAATTGACAAGTACATATATATATCTGTTTCAAGGAACTTCAAGAAAGATGAGATAAGGGTGAGCTATTCAAAGACGGAGAATGGATTGAAAAATGTTAATGAAATCCAGCATCCCACAGTGAGAGAAGCAATGAAACTTTTAGACATAAGCACTGGAATACAGATCGTGAGCATTACAGAAGTCCCATCTGGGGGAACAGGTCTTGGTTCCAGTAGTTCATTTCTTGTCGGTCTGCTGAATGCACTGCATACATGGATTGGGGAAACAGTGTCTCCAAGACAGCTAGCGGAAGAGGCTGTTAAGATCGAAAGAAATATACTTGGAGAACCTGGTGGTAAACAGGATCAGTATATTGCAGCCTTTGGTGGAATCCAGTACATGCAATTTGAGAGTAATGAAAATGTTACGCTTAAGCGAATAAATATTAAGGGTGAGAAGTTAAGCGAACTCAATGATCAGTTGATGATGTTCTATACGGGTGTGGAGAGAAAGTCTATAGATATACATAAAGATCAGTCAAATGGAATTGACATTAACAGATCAGGATATGATACGATGAGAGATATAGCAATCAAGACAAAAGAAATTCTAGAGAATTATGATTTTAATCAGCTGGGCAAATTGATGAATGAGAACTGGAATATCAAGAAAAGTCTTAGCAAAAAGATAAGTCAGGATTTGATTGATAACTGGTATTTGCAAGCAATCAATGCAGGTGCAATTGGTGGAAAACTGATTGGAGCAGGTGGTGGTGGATTTCTTTTGTTTTTAACTCCATTAGAAAGGCAAAATTACGTTATGAATGTATTGAGTGTTCTTGAAAGGCATAGAATTAATATTGAGAATTTAGGATCAAGGGTGGTATATCTTGAATAATGAAAATTTTGAGTTAGTATATGGGTTTTAATTAGTAGTGTAACCATTATCCGATAGTTACTTTATGTTCGATTAATAGAGTTAAGGATTCAGACGAATTCAAAGAATAATATCTGATAAATTAAAATTGTAAAATTTTTTATTTATATAAGGAATGTCTCATATTTCAACAACTGACGATTCTCTTAATCTTCCTTGGCCTTTCTCCGGATAATATATTTGATATTACCATGAGATTATACGCAATGATCTTAAAACCAATTGCATGATCATAGGGTCTGTTATGTGTGTACTATATATTTTCACAATGTAATATTTCTTCCAATATAGAAAACGTACGTTCTATTTCCCATCTTAAGGAATATAAAGAAGAATATTCCTTTCTTAGATCTATTCCTATCATTCTGTTCATGGTTAATCTATCAGATCTGATTCCTCTTCTTTTATTGGTATCAATCACTGGCATGGCGATGTGCTCCCTTTATCCTTTGGACACTTATAAGAGAGATAATATACTGTTAAAGGTATATAAGGGGGAGTCCAGAGGGGTTTTTACAAATCTCCTGCACACTTCCCATGAAATAGGTGATGCACATGACTGAGAAATTTACAGTTGAGCAGAAGGAACGGATTGTAATTGAATCATTTACAGCAACAAACATTGCTGAACTGTGCAGAAGGCCTGGTGTATCTGTTACACAGTTCCACAGATGGTAGGAACGGTTCCATGAGGGTGGAAGGAAAGGTTTGGGAGAATCATCAAGGGGAAATGAATACCAGAAGGAGATAGATGATCTTAAAAGGTTGGTGGGTGATCAGGCCCTTGTTATTGAGGCTTTAAAAAAAGTCGACAGGGGAGGAAATAGCCATGGCCATTGAAATTCTCAGGAAAGAAATCCCAGTTGCAAGGATATCAAGGGCGATGCATATCCAAAGATCATCCATCTACTACAGAAGGACAGAGGGATCAGGAAAGAGGAAGTCGAGGATTTCAGAGAATATGGAAGCTGAGATCATCAGGTTATCAGCAGATCGAACAACCTACGGTTACAGGAGAATATGGGCACTTCTTAGGAATTCTGG
>JAKBRR010000284.1 GCA_021845325.1 Thermoplasmata archaeon | reverse complement strand
CTCCCATTTTGAAGAGAAACTGCCTCAAAAGTTCATGAGGATACATTGAAAAGACCTCAATAGGATACAGAAATATCTTAACATTACTGGTTTGTACGATATGGTAAGAATCTTGGGTGATCAGAATTCCGGAGTTCTGCCCAATCTTGTTGAACGTATTTGCCACTTCTTTAATGTCATACTTTCCACTTTTCACCTCTATTGGAACAGTCCTTCCGTCAACCTTGAGAACAAAATCTATCTCGGTTGGCCCACTTCTGTAATAATATTCCAGTTGAATAGAATTCAGAACAATATTCTCAAAGACCTTGCCCGTATCGTATCTTTCCGTTAGGGATAAAAGTGAAGTATAGAATGCAGGCAGGTAAGGATAAACCTTCTTTAACTTTCTTGAAGCTGATGAAGTTCCCGGCCTGTAATTGCCAACCGACTTTATCAGGAATGCATATTCCATATAGGAAATGTAATTAGAGATCGTGAGACGATTTCTTCCCAGTGAAGATGAAAGTTTATCAACGTTCACTATCATCCCGGGCGTCTGCAAAATTATTTCCATGAGTCGTTTGAGCAGATCCATGTCCCTGATTCCAAATTCCTGCGGAATATCGCCTGTTATTATTCGATCTATAACTATGCTCTTGATATAGGTTTTTATCTTCCATGAATTGGTCTCTCCAACCAGTTCAGGAAACCCACCCATTTCAATGTATTCAGTGAATAGTGGACGCAATATATCACGAGCAAAATGCAGCTTCTCATACGCTACGGTTCTCCCCTTAAATGCAACAAATTCATGAAAGGATAGCGGATCGATTTTTATGCGAAATATCCTCCCAGCAAGGGTTTCTGTGGATCCTTTTACGATGTTCAATGAGGCCGAACCTGATAAGACAAACTTTATATTGGGATACAGATCATAAAATATTTTGATCCTGTTTTCCCATTCTTTCGCTTTCTGTATTTCATCCAGAAATATATACACAGACCCGGCTTCCGTTATGGGCATCCTGAGAATGTTCCCAAGATAGAGACTGATTACCTCTTCAATATCCCATGAAATTTCATCGAAAGAAAAGTAGAATATATTTGTGGGTTCAGTTCCAGCCTTCATAAGATCCGAGATGAGTCTGTACATCGTTGTGGTCTTTCCCACTCTTCTTAGGCCATATAACAATAAAATTTGCCGATCCTGCATCCTTTCCTTTATTTCCTTGTAATTCTCTCTTTCGAATTTCCCGGTAAGTTCGGGCCTCACTATTCCGTTGAGCCACCATTCATTGAATCTGTATAGGATTTGTTGTTCCATAAAAATAACATACTATACGAATACTTTAACTATTCGTATATTATACTAGACGAATAGTAAAGAAAACATTATTGCCCGAAGATAATCATCCTTCCTAGTAATTCCTGTAGAATAACCTGGCAATAACTTCCAGAGACCTGAATGGAATCCTGTAGACTCCCTTGATCATTGCAAGGGATGTTATGAACGGTTGACCTTGTGCATGGATGATCCCCCTTTCCATGATTGATTTCATCAAAGAGTAGCTTCCAGTGCAGAAGGTATGGCAGATCAAGGAGACCTCAATGATGTTCACCAGCGACATATTGTAAAAGTCATACCGGGTATCTGATATTAGAAGGAAATAATAAACCTCTTTATTTTACAGATGAGTGGGGCTCTATGCAATATTCCATAATGTTGCTCATGGAGAAAATTAATAAAATGATTGACATTATTACATCTTATTGATGCCTTCTTCTGACATTGAAATATTGAGAGAGGGAGACATTCTGTTTATCTCTCTGATGAAAATCATTTGGTTGAAGAGTGAAAATAGGATCTGGCAATGGTTGCGATTCATCATCACTGTGGACTGTTAATATAATATTATGCTCTAGAATTAAACGTCTCTTATCCGGGAACTCACTCACTAATATAGCCAATAAGACTGCTTCTTAAGAACAGGATGGATATGCAAGAACTGAAAAACAATGTACCCAATATCCTTAAATTGGCCAGACTGGAGGATGCATAAATAAGTTCAAGACATTTCCAGGTAATCCAAACAAAGGAGGATGTTGTACCACTTTTAAGGTTCGTGGCAGATATTTTTGATGAATATATCTCAGGATTATGAGCTGACAAGTCTCCACAAACTTAGAAATTATCAGGAAGTCCTTAAGGAAGTTAAATCTATGATTTAATGCATAGATCCCGAGGGCAGGATTATTTTCTTTTTTTCAGTTCTGCTTGGAAATTATTATGCAAGCAGAGACATCGACATCATAGAGATACCAAGTGATATGGCGTTTAAAGATAGTATCATCGCTGCGGCATGGAAACCCTTTGACGCACCAATATAATTACATATAATCACTCTGTACCAGTTTGAGAAATCATATCTTAGTTTTATTGAGATGTATAATGAGCTTTAGTTCGTACTATGTTTGTGAGCCAAATGAAATAGAGGTTTCTTATCACGTTCTTGTTTTTCAACCTTTATGTTGTCAGTCTTTCTGGAAACTGAGTGTCAAATCAAAATTAACATGCTTGATTCTACAATTTTTCTAGGAAATAAATTGCTATGTCTTTGAGAGTGATGATTAACAAAGCCTCTATTCCCAATTGAGATTTTGATTTGGGCGCGAAATCTACCTTATGAAGACAAAGAAACAAGTTTTATGAGAATATTCATAGCAATGATGTGAGATATATCCTCTCCAAAGTCCAAGCGGAAGTAAACATGGGGTTACAACTTCAAGTGCGGAAACGGGCATACAGCCAAGTAATGAATTTTCGCTCGAACGTCTGTACAGTAAAGAACAAAGCAAAATTGAGCAAAAATGCAAACCGCCATCCTTCAAGGCGGAGAGCATTTCAGAGCTCATTTCCAACAGAATGACAGGCTTTTGTAGGTGAAAGAGAAACAATTACCTTTACCCAAATATTTGCACTCCTAATTTCAATTAGGACTAAGCATGATTAGGTTTATTGACCGAATATGCCACCTGCAACGCTTCATAATCATGCCCGTGTTTCTTGATAAAGTCCACTTCTCTATTTAGCCATTCCTGTAGAAACAAAAACAAGGGAAGTGAATAGGGTGCGCGGGCATGCTATATCCGAAGCGAATATTACGCGGGGAGAGGGATTCGAACCCTCGCTCTCATTCGAGAAACAGCTTAGCAGGCTGCCGCCGTACCGCTGGGCCATCCCCGCTCAGTTGCTATATCTTTCCTGAAGG
>JAKBRR010000283.1 GCA_021845325.1 Thermoplasmata archaeon | reverse complement strand
ATACCGTAAATCGAAGCTGCTATTACCGCGTATCCGGTCTTTTTTATCATTTAGGTGGTTCTACCTCTGCCATTACTTCATCTATAACTTTATAGGTGGCTTCAACAGGGTTGTCTGTAGCATCTACTAGAGCCTCTGGCCTCAGTATTATACGATGGTTTAACAACTCATGGGCCATGTAAGAAACATCCTCGGGTATAACATACGATCGGCCGTTTATGAGCGCGTTCGCTTTAGCAGCATTAAGAAACTTCATTGTTGTTCTCGGACTTGCACCCAGATATATTTTACTATTTTCTCTTGTATGTCTTATAAAATCGACCATGTAATTTTGCAAATCTGTTGAAACATAAACACGTTCTACCAAATCCCTCAACTGTAGAATTTTGTCTGGATCCAGATAACTCATTGAGCTCAGCGGCCTCAGATCTCTTCTCAACATGCTCAACTCCTGCTCCCTTGTGGGATAAGTTAGAATATACCTGAATAGAAACCTGTCCATTAAGGCTTCGGCAACGGGAAAAGTTCCTTCCTGCTCCACTGGATTCTGAGTTGCTATGACCAGAAACGGTTTGGGCAAAGGCTTGATCTCACCCCATACCGAAACCTGCTTTTCCTCCATAGTTTCAAGAAGTGCTGATTGTACCTTGGCCGGAGTTCTGTTAATTTCATCTGCCAGAAGCACATTACAGAACACAGGCCCGGCCCTGAACTCCAGCTTTCTGGTTTCAAGATTAAATATCATATTACCCGTTACGTCTGATGGTAACATATCGGGGGTAAACTGAATTCTTTTGAATACAACGTTCAGATGTTTAGAGAATTCATTGGCAAGGTACGTTTTAGCCAACCCTGGTACTCCCTCAAGCATTATATGATTATTGCTTATTAAACTAATAAGCATAAACATTACAATTTTCTCATAACCAATGACCCTCTGTCCTATCTCACTCTGCATAGAGTATACTATATTTCTTACCTCCTGCAGAGAATCCATATTTATTTCTTCAAGCCTGTTTTCCTTTATCTCCATATGCAAACCCTTTTGTTTTCAATTTTTCTATGTATCTGTATATCTCCACTATATCCTTAAAAACTAGATCCCTTTTCTCTTTAGCCTTTTCTGCCCTTCTTTCCGATATTGATTTTGCTTTCAAATCCAACTTCTTATATAACTTGAGTAATCTTTCATATTTCTTCATCACATCCTGGATTTTTCCCATGTCTGCCTGAATAGCATCAAAGAAATGACTTATATCTTCATCTTCCACGTATTTCATCTCCCTGTTAAATGAACTTGCAGGAACCTTAAACTGCTCTTTACTCTGTGCCAAAGTTGGAACTGCGTCGTATCTGGCTTTACTTTTACCTATAGTCATTGCTATTGAGCCAGCAATTATGACTATGATCGGTATTGCAAAAGCCAACAGTACGTATGGATTTGTCTCAAGTTCCAATAAAATGTGAGACGGGCTCAGGGCAGCTGAAGTAGGTATGCTCAAATTCTCCTTTACCTCCGACCCTGGTCATGAGATGGATAATAGAGCTTAGCGACGTCAAGGTAGTTATATAAATCCATAAGCCTGTCGATAATATCATCGTCAGTAGAATAGACTTCGTTTGAAAACTTGGCCTTTTCGTAATAGTCTACATAGAAAAATGCCAATTTTTTAAGGGCGTCTATTTTGTTTGATTCTGAGACAGAGAGTGAATTTTTCATTGCATTTTTTAATGCAGTGTTATCCACATATGCTTCATCTGGAATTTCGATACCGGCCTCCCTCAGGATCCTAACCAAGAATTTCCTGTTGCTCTCCCCTGGCTTTTGAGCAGTGTTAAAAGACCTTGCAATATCGGCCTTCGCAAGATTAAAACCTCTTACTGTTCCCTCATTTTTATCTCCGTTTCCTATGAGCTTTCTAACTTCAACTATGGGGGGTATGTCACCTAGAGTCTTTATTTCAACTACGGTTCTGGTTTCAGAAGAACCGGATTTTTTTCCTCGTCCCCACCATGATTTCTTCTTTTTGACTGCAGGTACTTCGATTTTAGGCTGAGACTTTTTTGGTGGTTCTTGTTCCTTTATTTTCTTAGTATCATCCAACTTTTTTTCCACTTTAACTTCTTCTGGGATCTGCTCAGTTTTGTTTGATTCTGAGTTTGTTTTACCCTTTGGCTTCTTTTTCGTTGGAATGCCGCTGTCCTTAATACTCTGTGTTTTATTTTTCACTTCAAAGTCTATGGTATCCGATTTTTCTTTTCCACTGTTTTTTTCATCATTATTCATTTTTTTCACTCCTTGGCTTGAATTGCATTATGTTGAGTTTCATACATATATAAGGTCAACGACAATGGATACGCAAGAATATTGCTCTCAGTTGCTGTTGTTTTGATAGATATAGAAATATATTGACCTCCGTAATATAACGGGAATATTGTTAGATTATTTGCAGCGGAATTTAGAGTGTATAATCTATTGAGCTGGATGAAATCAACGCTTGTGCCTGCCGTCAAATTATATCCAATATACTGGCCATTAACTGTTTTATTGAAAGCAAATTTATATATGTATCCAGAAACACCGTTTGAGCTAAATGCACTGTTATTGAAATACAAGAATGTTCCAGTTGCAGTCATTTTAGTTCCAATACCTCTGATCACCAATGAAGTTGTATTATACCATATATATTCAACAGGATCATTTGAGGTAAAATTCCAGAAATTAAGAGGTGTTGGTACCTGTGATGAGACATTATAGTAAATAGCATAATTCAAGTCTGAAGAATTAATGCTCAGGTTCAAAAGGTGATTTCCATTGTTGAAATATGAGGATTGCAAGTTGTTATCATAAAACCCTTGACCATTTAGTGAATAATTTACATGCATATAGTAAGGCAGAATTGTTGATGTGTTAAAAACTAACCCGTATCCCTGAATTAGTTCAGTTTTCACTCTTTGCGATGATGATACATTATTGAATAAGGAAAAAGTCCTGCTTACAAAATGCGAACTTATGTATGCAAACGAATAATTTCCTTGCGGTAGGGAATAATTAAATTCTGTTCCGATTAATGGATTTTCATATATAGATTCTGGATTTATGGGGAGAGTTGAATTAGTGACTGTGAGAGAAGACTCTGAAACTGAGATATTTTGTTCTGCAAGTTTATGATAAAGAGCAAATGAATTTTCAAGCTTCACGGTAACAGGCGCTGAATTTCTTTCAATCATTGTAGCGTTATAATTATTATGAAACT
>JAKBRR010000282.1 GCA_021845325.1 Thermoplasmata archaeon | reverse complement strand
GATTCTTCTACCCGAAGGATGGTCCGGTTACCCACTGAGAAAGAATTACGACTTGAGTAAGGTTCAATTTGTTAACATGGACGAGGAAGGTAACGATTATGCCAGTTTTGATCCAGGAGATGGTTGGTAATGAATACTGCAAAACCATTAAACAAATACGTCGAACTCAACATGGGTCCGCAACATCCTTCAACTCATGGAGTTTTAAGATTAAAATTGCTTTTAGACGGGGAAACGGTAAAGAGAGTGGAGCCGGTAATTGGATATCTCCATCGTAATGCAGAGAAAATTTGTGAACTTGACTATTACTGTGACTCACTTCTGTATTTTGACAGAATGGATTACGTAAATTCATTATCCATGGAGGCAGGATACCTTGAGGCAGCAGAGAAATTACTGGGTATAGAACCTCCCGAGAGGGCAAAGTGGATAAGGACAGTAATGGCTGAACTCAGCAGAATTGCCTCTCATCTTGTGTGGGCAGGTGCATATGGTCTGGATTTAGGAATGCTTACACCTTTCTTTTATGTATTTGATTTGAGGGAGCAGCTTTTGAATATCTTCACTGAGGCTAGCGGTTCAAGACTGCTCACTAATTATATGAGTATTGGTGGGGTTTATCAGGATTTCAACGACAAGATCGTTTATATGATAAAGGATTTTATCAAAACTTTTCCAAAGAAACTGGAAGAGGTGTTCAATTTATTCGTAAAGAATGACATCTTTATTTCGAGAACGAAGGGAATTGGCATCCTGGAAAAGGATATTGCCATCAGCTATGGTGTGACCGGACCAATGCTTAGAGCTTCAGGGGTAGAATATGATGTTAGAAAAGCGGAACCTTACCTGATGTATGATAAGGTAAACTTTGATATCCCTGTTTCTTACACAAAGGATTGTCTCGGAAGATTTCTTGTCAGATATGAAGAAATGAGGCAATCAATAAAAATAGTGAAACAGGCCATAGATAAAATTCCAGACGGTCCGTATTTTAATCCGAAGGCAAAAAAATCACTCATGATAAGGTTAAGGGGAGAAGGAGAAGCTTATGGCCGAACAGAGTCAAGCAAGGGAGAATTCGGGGTGTATATAGTGGGCGATGGAACTGTAAAGCCCTATAGAGTAAGAGTCAGAAGCCCTACATTTAAAAATCTTTCAGTTCTGAGAGAACTGGGAAAAGATGTTATGATAGCAGATCTTGTTGCAATTTCCGGTTCAATAGATCTTGTTTTTGGAGAGGTTGACAGATGAATATATTAAACAGAATCCAGGGAATTCTTTCACCTCTGGGACATGACCTCTCATTTGCCGGAGCATATCTGATTGAAACAATAATTGCCCTTGTCTTTGCAGTAACCGTAGTAGCGGGCATGGTATATTTCTTCAGGAAATATATGGCAAGAGTGCAGAACAGAATAGGTCCAAACAGAGTTGGAAAATTCGGTGTTTTACAGGTAATGGCTGATGGACTTAAGCTAATGCAGAAGGAGTCAATATTCCCGGATGGCCGGGATGATCTTCCATACAAAATAGCACCAATAATCGTATTTCTGGGGCTCATACTTGCGTTTATCATTGTGCCATACAGCAACCTTTACTGGTTTGGGTCATTGACGGTAACACATTCAAACGTGGGAATAATTTTAATTTTCGCAATTCTGGCAATAATGCCAATCGGTGAAATATTTGCAGGAATAAGTTCCAACAACAAATATGCAATGCTGGGTGCGCTCAGGGCTGTGGCCAAGGATATATCATTCGAAGTGCCAATGATGTTGTCTATTTTGGCGATTATCATGATTGCCTCAGTCAACACATCGCAGCCGTTGAATTTACAAAATATAGTGTCTGTTCAGAATATCCCATTTGGAATACTTGAACCAATTGGGCTTTTCATATTCTTCATATCCATGATAGCAAGGGCTTCTTATTCTCCATTTGATATGGGGGAGAGCGACAGTGAACTCGTTACCGGAGATACAACAGAATATGGAGGTTTAAGGTTTGGTCTGTTCTATATGGGGCTATTTGGAACCATATTTCTCGGATCAATGCTGGTTAGTGTACTCTACCTGGGAGGCGGAAGCGGACCTTATGAGAGTTCAATTGGGTTCATATGGTTTCTAATTAAAACAGTAGTTCTGGTTGTCATATCATTAACTGTATGGTTATCAATGCCCCGTGTGAGAATTGATAAATTTGTTAACTTTGGATGGAAGATACTATTGCCTCTTTCATTCATTAACCTGGTGATAACAGGAATAATTGTACTTGGTGGTATAGCATGATAGAGGTAAAACAACCAAAAAGGATCCCGTTTATTGGAATGCTCCAAGGAATGCTTACAGTATTCAAACATGGTTTTCAGAAACCGGTAACCGTTCAATATCCAGAAGAGAAGGAAACATTACCTGACAGGTTCAAATACAGAATTTTTCTTTCAATGGATGATTGTGTTGGCTGTACTTTGTGTGAGCAGGTTTGCCCAAACCTTACAATCTCAATGCAGCATGTGGAAAGGGAAAACCCAAGAAACAAGAGGAAACTTTATCCTGATGTGAATTTTGGAACATGCACTGTTTGTAGGAATTGTGAGGAAATTTGTCCTACCGATGCAATTTATCTCACACATGTATTTGAAACAGCAAGAACTAGAAATTCCTTTACTTACAATCCTGAAGAGCTGGAAAAGCATGAAGAAGAGGTAAAGAGATGATTTTTGACATTATTCTGGTTATATTCGGAATCATTTTGGCACTATTTGCCATCAAAGCAATTTCTGAAAAGGATATCCTCAGGGCTATAATTTGGCTCATGGTATTTCTTTTTACCATATCTGCTTCATTTATATATCTGGGTGCTACACTTATTGGCGCCATAGAATTATTGGTTTATGTAGGGGCAGTTTCATCGTTGCTAGTATTCACAATAATGTTGACAGGGGGTAGAGAGATTGAATAAAATCGCAGCCGTCGTAGCATCCATATTCTTTTTTTTAGTTACTGCAGTTGAAGTATTCCAGATACCAGGGACATTCATCCCCAAGGAGCAGTCAATAGGAAATATCGGAATTCTACTAATGAATCAGTATCTTATACCGTTTGAATTGCTTTCCATAATACTCGTCATGGGTATACTTGGAATGATGCATATTTCGGAGGACGAGTAATAATGTTTCTTTATATTGCAGAATTAATATCACTTTTGTTATTTACAATAGGTTTAGCAGGTGTAATGACATCGAACATTGGAATAAAGATGCTCA
>JAKBRR010000281.1 GCA_021845325.1 Thermoplasmata archaeon | reverse complement strand
GACTCTCGAGATTCTTTCTGATCCGGAAATGATGAGGGGAATTGCTCAAGGGCTAGAAGATATAAAGGCAGGGAGGGTAAAGACTCTCGATCAAATCAGCAAGGAGCTATACTGATATTGCCTTTTAAAGTCGTCCTCTCAGCAGAATCAGAGGAATTTATCAGGAAATGTGACAAAGCTGTAAGAAACAGGATTCTAAAATCGCTTAAAAAACTCGAAGATGAACCTGAGAAAGGGAAACCGTTGACCTCAATTTTGACGGGCTTGTGGAGTCTGAGGATTGGGGACTACAGGGCAATCTATCAGATCAAAAACAATGAGTTAATAATTCTTGTAATTAAGATTGGTCACAGAAAGAATGTATATTGATAATTTATGTCTAATAGACCTGTCTGGATTTGATTAAAGTTTTGAGTGGATACATTGATTTATTACAAAAGGAAGGAATGTTATTATATATTTGGGCCACCTACAAATAAGGGATTCTATGGTAAAAAAGGACGATATCAATTCTGGCTTTACAGAAGAAGAAAAAATGGCGATGGCGGAACACGCAAAGGAACTAGCTGCCAGAAGGAGGGGAAGGTCAAAACCGAAGCATGAGGATTTCGAAAAGGATGTCCTTGACAAAATTGCTGAAATGGTTGAACCGGATCTGACCATCGCAACCAACTTGCACAAAATGATTAAGGAGATAGCACCCGGTCTGACTTCAAGGACATGGTATGGGATGCCGGCGTATGAAAAGGAGGGGTCAGTTCTTTGCTTTTTCCAGGAGAGACGTAAGTTCAAAACGAGATACGCCACTGTAGGTTTTAGTGATAAAGCGAACTTAGATAATGGACCCATATGGTCTACCACATTCGCGGTAGTTGAATGGAACCAGGAAGTTAGTAAGAGGCTAAAGGAGTTAATTACAAAAGCAATCTCTTAGTTAGAAAATATCCTTCATACTGTGATTCTGAAACCTACTTTTTATCGTTTCAGGCGAACGGTCCATTTCATGCCTAAGGTTGATTTCTCAATCGGTGGCGATAATGCGATTATTTGCTGCCCCAGTGTGAATAGTACAAATGGTATGATGGGTGAAGTTAGAGGATGAGAGTCATTGAAGTACAATATACATCTATTATGGTGGCTTAAAGACGGAAAGCCTCTTTAGGAGTTCGTCAAAGACCAAATTCCTTTTTTCATGGGATAATCGAAATACTGTTTTGATTATCGCAGCATTTGTAATAGTAAAGACATAATTCAATTTAATCACACTATCTTGGGCTGCTCCTTCACTTTTCAATATGCTTATGCCACTCATTCTGGTGTTAGTTGTTATACCTGCTATGACAATGTTCCCAAATTCCTCGAATAATATGAGGGCAGGCCGAATTTTAAAGTCATCTGAATCAGTGAATTTTACTCTTGTTAATATTACATCTCCAGGCTCAGGCACGTTCCCACCCAGAGTAGTCGCCTTCTCCCCATATCTCTTTCATCCTCTCTTCCTGGGCCTTCTGCACAAACGTTTCAAACTCACTATTTTCTCTCACACTTTCTATAAGATTAAGAATTATCTCGCTATAGGTCTCCCGCCGATATCTTTTAAACTTTTTAAGCTCATCCACAACCGACCTATCCAGTTGAATTGTTGTTATGCCTGAATTTGACACTATGTGTTGTTTATATTTTGTACATAATCATTTATACTCTCTAACATAATACATTAAGACTCGTCATTGAATTATATGGAATATAAATCGACCTCTATTAACTTGATTTCCTTAAATTACGCTTTATAAGTTTTATTTTGAATCGCTTACACGTTCACACTGAAAATCCTGCATTCAATCTTATGCTTTTACCTATAAGCAAATTCAGTAATAGCCAGAGTGGACCGGTCGGGATTTGATCAATGTCTTAATCGAATACTTTAATTCAACGTGCTTAGACTATCTCACTCACGTTACTCCCTCTTCCTATGGGGATTATTTTAAAGATAATTAGAACCGGCTCTCTTTACACCTAACTTTTCATAAATGTGATCTGAGCTGATGATTTCTCCTCCGCACAGTGAGGCATGAAACGAGTCAAACACTCCCATCTTTTCGTGATCTATAAGGTGGGCTGCTTCCAATGCAATTGACATGCTGGCTCCTTTCAGCTCAGCAATGGAGAGAACACTGGCAATCATTCCTTCCACAGGAATCCCTTTCCGGACGCTTACCAGTGCGAGTTCCACCAATGTCAGAATGGAGGTATAAATTTGACCTTCATACTCCTCCAATACTTTGATTGCCCATGAATTCAGCCTATCATCTGAATTCGCAATAGCGATGAAGAAATCTGTATCCGCGTATGGCATTTATCTTCTTACCTTATGTCTTCTGCTGTTCCTTTCTGCGATTTCCTTGTCTGCTTCTTTTTCAACCAGCATCTCAATATCCTTTGCCGTCAACTTGTCGATTCCAAGTTCTTTGCCCCATTTTCTGAGCTCTTTAACAGGATCTTTTGGTCTTGGAATTAGGACAATCTCATCTAATAATTTTACTATAAAGAATCTGTCTCCATATTGTTTTATTGCCTCTTTTCCTATATTGATTCGTCCCTTTTCATCCATTTTAGCTTCTTCAATCATTTTTACAAGTATTGAATTTAATTTAATTAAGTTTGTGGGAATTTACTAATATTTAAGGTAATAATGCACATCATATCCCACAATCATAATTTGGGAAGGTTTAAGCAACAATGTTAAACGGCCATAGAATAAACATCAAAGGGACCTGTCGGGATTTGATTAAAGTTTTAAATGAATACTGAATTTACAGGTAGAATTCTTATTTCTGTTACCTACATAATAAACAAGTGAGATAATGACTGGAATTCCTAACAAGATCATATAAGGCAATTTCCTTAACGTAATTTTTCCTAGGTGTGGTAAGTTCTTCGGAGTGGAGTTCAATCATGCCATTGACGTAAACTTATATCACGCAATAAAAAATGACTGGATAAAGATATGCCGTGTGAGCACAATCCATACAAGAAGAGAAAGAAAGCTCAGGCACCGCTATTCCGAGAATACATTTGTGGAAATGAGAGAATGGAAGTAACAGATTCCAATTTGGGTTTTAAAGCCTGTATTCTGCATAAAGTTAAATAACTATTGCTACCTATTGCTACCTATGGTAACAACAGTTCAGATTGACAACGAGCTTAAAGAAAGACTTAACCGCCTGAAAATACATCCAAGAGAATCTTACAATGATTTGATTTCCAG
>JAKBRR010000280.1 GCA_021845325.1 Thermoplasmata archaeon | reverse complement strand
GGTATCGTAGAATTGAGGGATGGGAAAATAACAAAGTTTCTTGAAAAGCCTTCCAGAGATGAAATATTTTCAAATCAGGTGAACGCTGGCATATATATAATTGAACCTGAAATATTGGATGAAATACCTGAGGGGGTTCAGTTTGACTTCTCCAAAGATCTATTCCCAAAACTCATGAGAAAGGGTGTAGAGATATTTGGATACAAGGGAAATGGAACCTGGCTGGATACTGGAAGGCCAAGGGATATGATCAAAGCCAATCAGATAATGGTTGAGAAGTATGGAAAAAATATAGATTTACCTAATATGAAAGGAACATTTATAATCAAAAATGTAGATGAAATGAAAGGAATCAAGCTGGAAGGACCAACGTTTATCTCAGAGAAGGTAAAAATAGGCGAAGGCAGTACAATAAAAGGCTCTGCAATTTATAGCAATGTGGAAATTGGTAATAACGTTGAAATTGAGGACTCCATTATAATGGACTGTTCCAAGGTAAGATCGGGTTCAAAGGTAATCAAATCGGTTTTGATGAGAAACACCTCAATAGGTTCAGACTGTATCGTGCAGGAGAGCGTTATATCTCCAGATTTGAGCCTCCAAAATGGTTCAAGGGTCTATAACGTAGCACTATCATCAGATCAGACAGTTAATGACAGTTAAAAGTTAAGCAATGTATTTTGGAATAAAATATTAATTTAACTTAGAGAAAACCTGCCTTTTGAAGAATGAGAAGGTCTTCTGTTGTTAATTGTTCTCCGTTCTTGAATTTATCAAACAGGGTAACAGCTTTCTCCTGCAGTTCCCCTTCTTTTTCTTTCTTTCTTGTAGCTTTGGCTTTTGTCTTTATAGTTCCCAGAACCTTTTCAAGATCCTTTAATTCGTTCTTAGCCTTTACAAAAGCATCGTGTTCTTTTTCTGATTCCTTGTTGTACTTTATAAACAACTCGTGAAACTCATCAGCCTTTTTCCTGGTTTCATCAAGTTCCTGAAGTGATGAATTAATTTCATCGCTTATCTGATTGATCTGGTTTGATATTCCTTCTATTTCCTTTTTGAATTCATCAACGGTTTTTCTTTCTGCTGTTAATTTGTCGGTTACTCCCCTAATCGTCTCGTTTTCTTTAAGTTCATCCTCTCGGGCAGCCTTCAGTTTTTTTAATTCATTGGTCAGTCTTCTAATTTCTCTTACAACTTTCTGCTCTTCCTCTTTCTTCATCTGAGTTGTCTGCTGTCTCAACTCAAGTTTCTGGAGTTCTCTCTCTTTCATTCTCAAGTCTTTAGGATCTATTCCCTGAGTTTTTATGGAATCCCTTATCTTTCTGTATTCTTTTCTGGTTTCAGAGAGATTTGTATAATGTTCTTCCTTTTCATCTCTCATTTTCTGGACTTTTTCAATAAGCTGTCCTTTATCGGAAATTTTCTTCTTTACCTCTTCCCGCATCTCTCTTACTTTCTGGTTAAGCTTATCCCGCTCTTCAGCGTAATAATGGCTCTCATCAGCAGCATCATCTCTTTTCCGAATATGTTCTTCTACCATATTTCGTAAAAGTTCTCTCTTTTGTTCTAGCTCAGGAAGAAGATCGCTCATAAATATCAATCATCGCAAAGGTAATCCCACATTCCTGAACATGATATATATCTTTCGCAGAATTTTACTTTTAAAAAAAATGACATGAACCAGAATAATATGGTGCTTTTAAAAAATTTGAATGCGTTAATTCCCCGTCTGTAAAACATTTAACTCTAGCTTCTTATAGATATTGTTGGGCAGTAAAGGATGTATAGAAACGAGAGTTTTTTCTCAGGCAATATCCAGATTTTTCACCTCAGGTTAATTTTGCCAATAGGAATAATCCTTTATTAATAGGATAAAACCGAACGGTCTTTTCTTCCTTTTATTTAGGATATCTGTAGTTTTCTAATATGGTTAAACAGGATAAGGAGCGTATTACTTTATTCTGATCTGTTAAAGTTAAAATTTGACTTAAAATTTGGATAAAAACTTCCTTTCGAATGGAATCCAAGCCGTAAGGTTTCAAAAAAACCTGGGCTATGAAACTCCATAATAAAGCTGGAAATTTTTTTAAAGAATAGCTGTTAATTTTTAAGATCATTTGGTATATTCCAAATGGATAACTAACTACTGAGCAAGTTATTTCTCTTGCATAACCCATTAAAGTTATTGACAAATTCCACAGGATCCTTCGATTCGTATATCCCACGTCCGATGATAACGTAATCGGCTCCGTTTTCTAAAGTTAATAGTGGGTCCCCACCCTGAAATATTGACCCTGGTGAAATAATCTTAAGGTTCTCCGCATCCTTTCTAATCTTAATGAGTAAATCCTGGTTGTTTGCCGGTGCAACTATACCATAAATTCCATTGACTTTGGCCATCTTTATCATAGTTTGCCAGTTGCCATTTAACATCTTTTCTGAGTCAGGGTTGCTCATGGACACAACTCCAAAGACTTTTGCTCCCTTAGCACCTTTTATTACCGCTTTCAGTGAATCCTCTCCAGGGAAAATATGTGATATCATCCCCCATGCTCCATGTGACGATGCTATTCCTGCTATTTTTTCATTTGTATATGGGATATCAGCTATCTTCAGATCACAAATCACTTTTGCATATTTTGAAAGATGATCAATGATTTCCACACCGCATGACATAATTGTCGGCCAGTTTATCTTTATTGCAAATATATCACTGGAAATCTTCTCAGCAAGATCTAAAATCTGCTTTGAATCAACAAGATCCAGAGAGGCTATTATTTTGCTATTCTTCACGTTTTCTAAATGTAATAGAATTACTTAACAATGACTGATACAATAATTAATAGAATACAAGTTTCAATCGCGTTTAGAATTTATGTCTATTGCTTCAATCGGTTTAAAACAAAATTAATTATAAAAGGGAATAAAAATTAGAGAAATTTTTAAAGAAATTTAGAAAAAGAAGGTTAATGGTTTAAGCAATCAGGTCAAGTCCAAGTTCTGGTGCGGTGTAAGAACCCATGACAACCCCAAGATTTCTGGCTGCATCCTTTCCTGAGATTATGTGAGGTGATTTAACGCCTGTCAACAGCACCATGACTTTAACCTTGTTCCCCATGAAATAATCAACATGTGCTCCCCAGATTATTTCTGCATGTGGGTCTATTCTCTTTCTAACTTCCTGTGCAGCCTTCATTGCTTCCTTCATAGTCATATCCTTACCACCCACAATTCTCACAAGACAACCCATGGCCTGAGAAATATCGGCTTCAATG
>JAKBRR010000279.1 GCA_021845325.1 Thermoplasmata archaeon | reverse complement strand
AGATGATGCAGTTCTCCCTGACTTGAGGACGACAATGGGTTTAACTCTGTTAACTTCCTTGAGTGTTTCATAAAACTCTCTCCCGTTGTGAACACTTTCCAGATATATTGCAATGCTCTTCGTTTTCGGATCATTCTTAAAATACTTTATCAGTTCAATTTCATCAACGTCTATTCTGTTTCCAAGATTAATGAAAGCTGATATTCCTATTCCAAGCTCGGATATTGAATCCATTGTCAATAGACCCAGTGCGCCGCTCTGAGATATGAATGATATACTTCCCGGCTTTGGAAAGGAAACTCTGTCCGGAGGTGTTAATGCAGTATTAAGGTTTGAATGAGGAAAATAGATACCTACTGTGTTTGGACCTATTACCCTTGTTCCTGAATTTTTTATAATCGACATGATTTTCTCTTCCAGCTGCTTTCCTTCTTCACCGATTTCTGAAAAACCTCCTGGAATAAGAACTATGAAAGGGATATTACATTTTATAGCTTCTCTTACAACATCTACAGAAAGTGAAGCAGGTACTGCAATAACACATAAATCGACCGCCTTTCCTATATCTGAGAGCGAACTGTATGATTGCAAATTAAGTATTGTTTTGGCACTTTTGTTCACCGGATAGATTTCCCCGTTATATTGACCCTCAACGAGGTTTTTCATAATGGCATACCCAATCTTCATTGGATTTTCACTGGCCCCTACAACAGCTACAGATTTCGCGTTAACAAGCTTATCAAACACTCATATTAAGCGGTACAAATATTATTAAATAATTGCCTTAATATTCAGTATTGATAAATTACAGTTCTCAATTAAGACAAAGAATCCAAGACGATCCCGACCCTTAAATCAATACCTGTACATAAAAAGAATTAAATTACAAATCGTTCTTTACAACGATGTTTCAGTTTATAACCAATTTAAAGGTTTATGATAATATTATGAAGAAACCTGCAGAGTTTATTTCAAATCTGGTAAGTGTGAAGTCGGACAAATTCCAGATCTCATTTGCTGTACCATCCATAAATTTAGAGAATCTCGCAGGATTGTTTCCTGGAAAGATAATGGCCCAGCACGTAGATTTGAACCCTCCGGGACCCTATACCGGTTCCATACCCATGGAATCATTACTCACCTATGGAATTAATGGGTCTCTGCTAAACCATTCTGAAAAAAGAATTCAAAGTGAGATCATTACAAATATTATTAAAAAGGCAGAATCACTAAATTTCGAACTGGTAGTATGCTGTGAAAACCTCAATGAGATAAAACTTTATTCTTCAATGGGCGCTAGAACTATTGCATATGAACCTCCAGAACTCATAGGCGGAAATATTTCTGTGTCTTCCGCAAAGCCGGAAATAATAGGTGAGGGCGTTAAGATTTGCGAAAGGGAGGGTGCATCACTCCTTGTTGGAGCTGGCGTGAAAACAAGAGAGGATGTTGAATTGTCCATAAAGCTTGGAGCTCAGGGGATTTTAATAGCATCTGGAATTACCAGGGCACCCGATCCAAGATCCGCGTTAAATTCATTAACATTATCATAATTAAGGCAAAATGGTCAAGGCTAAGGAGAATAAGGAGCCCATATTTGTAGAACCTGAATTTAATGAGAAGGAGTTTCTCATAGACGAACGAAATAGGGCCAAATCCACTCTTATGGTCATTGCCATGGCAGCTTTATTAGGCCTGGCTTCAGGTTATATGGAAATTGAGGGTTACTGGTATCTTGCAACTGTAATCTTTATTTTTGCACTGTTATTCTTCTTTAAGCTTCTTCAGGCATTGAGAATTCACATCCCTAAGAGAACAAGCCAGAAGTTTTTTCTTTTTGCTTCTTTTCTTCTCACCTGGGTTGTCTTCTGGATAATTGCCTTGAATCCACCGCTCAATGTCATAAGCAGCCCAAGCGTGTCACTGCAGCAGGATACCTCAAGTTCATGGGCAGGAATGGCTTCAAGCAATGGACAATATATTCTAACTATATCTCCTCATGCAACATCATACAGCATACGAGCTGCCTTCAGCTACGTCTACAAAATAACAGGTGCCAACATATCATTGATGGTAAATTCCGGTTCTTATTCGATTTTATCCTCTAACTTTAATAATGGTTATCTATACTTTAATCTGAGTCAGGAATCTCTGGGGATAACCGATTACCTCCATATAACAATGATAAGTAACGGTAAGACATTTTCATCCACCCAGGAGGTTTTCTTTAACTCCTGATGAACAAAAATAAATATCTCAACACGATGGTGGTTTCCAGCAGGTGTAGTGTAGTCTGGTCTAGCACGAGAGCCCTCCAAGCTTTCAACCCGGGTCCAAATCCCGGCACCTGCATCTTACAAGCATTCGTTGTAGGGGTGCTTAATTTCTTCGTTTTTATTGAGTAAACTTTTATAAGCATTTATGTCGATCCTGCGAGCAGAAACATGTTTGAGTCATTTTCGCTTTTAGATAAACTTGATAAAAGGTTGCTCCTGACTTTCAATTCTGGAAGTGACCTGGAGGAAATGACCAGGGACAGTAATGTTACAATTCAAATAGGTGTCTATATAGGAAATGAAAATTCAAGTGGCGATCTTTTTATTCCTGATGATATTGAAATACCATCAGAAATTGAACTTCTCATAAAAAAATATAATGGGAAGAGAAAAAAGGGATTTTGGATAATACCCAGAAAAATGGATCAGAATGAAAGCGAAATATTCAACAGTATCCTGTCAATCCCTTCAATGGTCCTGAATGGAATCGCACTTAGAAACGGGATATATACTGCAGAATTCTTATTCAACAGCAAAGATATGGAAATGGTTTCTTCCTTAGTGCTCAAAATAAATTCAAAAACAGACCGGTTGGGAATAGAATATCTTGGAAATACAAATGGTTACTTGGAAACTCTTAAGGCATCAAGTATTCACAAAGACATATATGTGGCCGAAATAGACAGGATATTAACGGCTGAAACATTTAAAAAAGAAATCGTACGGGGATCAGATACCTGGATAAGAATAATAAAGAATCCCTATGGATCCAGGATTCTGAAGGCAGTATACTTCCCATTCACGAAGAGTGGAAATTTTGAAAATATTTACTTTGAAGATCTCATAGATAATGAATACGTTTATAAAATGAATCAGAATTATATAGATTCAAATATAATTACTCACAGCAGAATACAAATTCTTGATGGGAGGTACTATAAAGCAATCATTTTTGTTCCAAAAATGTTTAGTCTTGAATGGTTGGACATCTGGAAAAACACTACAAAATC
>JAKBRR010000278.1 GCA_021845325.1 Thermoplasmata archaeon | reverse complement strand
TGAAATAAATTACTTTTCCAAATTCAATAAAACTTTTGAGAAAGGGAATTGGAAAGTAAACTTAAGTCAATTGAAAATTAATATCCAATACTAATTTTTCAGATAATTTCCTATCTGTGAAAAAACTATAATGGAGAAATCAATAACAAAGGAGAGAACCATGGCATACATATCTATTGAAGAAAATAACAGATTGAATGTTCCGGATAACCCCAACATTGGCTATATTGAAGGCGATGGTATAGGACCGGATATAACCAGCACTATGATTTCAGTTGTAAATGCTGCACTGGAAATAGCTTACTCCGGCAAACGATCCATAATATGGGAAAAGGTTGCAGCAGGAGAAGATGCGTTTGAAAAGACAGGAAAGCATCTTCCACAGGAATCCCTTGAATTACTCCAGAAAACTGTAATAGCAATTAAAGGACCTCTTACAACCCCCATAGGTCAGGGGTTCAGGTCTCTTAACGTAACGCTAAGACAGCATTTTGATCTTTACGCAAATGTTCGACCTGTGAAGTATTTCCCGGGAGTTCCATCGCCTGTTACGCATCCTGAAAAAATGAACATGGTGGTATTCAGGGAAAACACAGAGGATCTATATGCTGGAATCGAGTGGAAATATAACTCAGAAGAGGCAAAGAAACTGAGATCCATACTTACAAAGGAATTCAATGTTAATCTTACCGAGGACACTGGAATAGGAATAAAACCAATAAGCAAATTCAGAAGCACCAGACTTGTGAGAAAGGCAATCGAATACGCCATAAAAAATAAGAGAAGAAGCGTGACCCTTGTCCACAAAGGAAACATTATGAAGTACACTGAAGGTGCATTCAAGGAATGGGGCTATGAGGTAGCTTCGGAAGAGTTTGCAGATAAGACAGTTAGGGAAGATGCTTATCTTGAGTCGCCCGGAAGCTATCAGGACAGAATTGTGATTAAGGACAGAATAACTGACAATATGTTCCAGCAGGTTCTCACAAGAACAGAGGATTATGATATCATTGCAACTACGAACCTCAACGGCGATTACCTTTCAGATGCCCTTGCTGCTCAGGTTGGCGGCTTAGGCATTGCTCCCGGTGCCAATATCGGTGATACCTATGCAATCTTTGAAGCTGTTCATGGAACTGCTCCCAAATATGCAGGTATGGACATTGCCAATCCAACATCTATCATACTTTCCGGAAGCATGATGCTGAGGCAGATAAACTGGTTTGAGGCAGCCCAGATATTAGAGGAGGCTGTTTCCCAGTGTTATGCGGACCAAAAAGTAACACAGGATCTTGCCAGGATTCTCAATATAAAACCATTAAAGTGCTCAGAATTCGGAAAGGAGATTATATCAAGAATGAGGGGCGGGAAGGATCATTTAACTAACTGATCCCTTTTTTTCAATATGCTTCTGAAACCCAACGATATCCTCTTTTTTTGGATTAAATATTATTGTGGATCTCCCAGCCATGGATCTGGTCATATCAGCTTCTTCAATTCCATTTGCGAACAGGTATGTAATATCCCACGGTTTATTTGAGAAGGAGAATTTAACCGCATCCTTAAGTGATTTTGCCGGGACTATAAAGGCTATTGCGCCATCAGCCTCTTCCAGATTTGTTTGTAAATCGTCATATTCGTTATGAAGAACAATTGGGAATCTTTTATCCTCTTCACCTTCTATGATAAAGCCATTTTGTCTGGCCGCTTTTATCACCTCAATTGCCCTCTTTTCTTCAGTTATATTTGGATAATAGTTACAATCCTGTGATTTCTCAACTGGAATGCCAAACTTCAATTTTTTTGATATATCCGTAAATCTATTTTTAAAGTAGGTAAAAAATTCGGCCTTAACAATGATTGTCTGCACCCTAAGCCTGTGGTTTGAAACTGGAGTTAGCGAATTCTGAACAGCCCAGTCAAGGGCATATTCCATGTATTTTTTATCCCATATAATTGCCCGGTAATTGGTCATCACTTTCATCTTTACATTCAGGAGCCCTGTTAGTTTAGAGAAGGCCATGCTTTGCTCAGGGGTACCGTGAAAAGTAATACTGTCCAGTTCACCGGATGAGATGATCTTTTTGATTCCATTAATCTGATTATCCACAAGGATGTCATTTATGAAATTTTGCCAGTCTTTTACAGATTCCGAAAGAATCTCTGAAATCTTCATGGTAGTCAAAGGGCAGGAAGGATTGTGCAGGACGATTGTCCTTTGACCAGGCATAATGCCCCTTATTGCCTCATCAACAAATATCTGAACCGGAATGCCTTCTGGAACGTTAAACAGGTGAACCTCCTTTGATTTTTCAAAATTATTTGGCTTTGAAATATCATTGGTATTTAGAGTAAGTATAGGATTCATCAGATGATCCTCAGCATTCATAATCTCCCTTTCGGCGTTTTTATATGCTTTTCCGGTTTCCATGGAAAGTGTTTGAGCTAGAAAGTCCCTGTTCTCTCCTATGAGGTCAGAAGCTTTCCTCAGTATAGTCAGACGTTCTCTAATATTGAAATAGTTGTTTTCCGCTGAACTTCTCCTCATGGAAATGTCATCAATTTTTATAGTTTCTACCTGACCAACTTCCCTTCCTGTGAATTTATCAAAAACCTTCAATTATGTCTTTACATCATTGATGATTCTCTAAAAGAGTTTATGATAGTTACCCGGAACAAAGAACAATGTCATTGTAGTTGCGATATTTTGCCACCGAAGGTAACCTTTGTGAGATATTTTCGCCTGTATATATTGACCGCAAAAACAATCAAAGTGCTCAGTAGAACCATTGCAAAAGTGATTATGTTTGAGTAGAGATTGGGATCATAAGTAATTTCAAAGTACAGGACAAGAGATAGAAGTATCATGGAAATAAGAGAAATTATGAAACTTGGTTTCCGTATCATGTAATTTGAATCTTTCATTACTGCAATTGCAGTGATAATATGTACCAGGATATATGATAATGCTACGCACGTCAGAATTGTAAGAAACATGTTAAAGAATCCAATAAAGTTCGAAATTATCACTATGATCAGGGTAACGAGAAATAAGATGAACAGATCAATGGATGAATCTTGAAATTTTGTTTTCCATGAAGGTATTATTTTGTCTTTTCTCATTCTATCAAGCGCACTGATAAAGGCTCTCAAATAAGAGATGGAAAGGTTGAATGCGCTCAGGACTGTAATGGATAGAAATATGGCATACAGTGAGAAATTTTGATCCATAAGCATGGTTAATATATATGCTCCTCCAGTCTGGGAGTAAAGCGTAAGACCTGTTGGCCCAAGGTAATCATCCA
>JAKBRR010000277.1 GCA_021845325.1 Thermoplasmata archaeon | reverse complement strand
AAAACTATAGGAATCCAGCTGAATTCCTATATTCTCCAGAAATCTGTCAACTTCACTGTGTTTTGATCTCTTTCCATTTATAAAATATGTACTGCTTATTTCATTACCATTCTCTTCTATAACTCTTGATATTTCTACAGTTTCAAAAGATTCATCGTCCCTATCTTCCACGAATACTGCCTTGACCTCTGCCCTGGATACTTTTTTGTCGCCATTCGCTGGATTATGTATTAAATCGTCCAGTTTATCAGCCCTCACAGTTTTGGATGAACGTGTACCGAGTACGAACAGGAGTGAATCACCTATATTGCTTTTGCCACTGCCATTAGGACCTGCTATCATGCTCAATCCTGGCCTAAAATCTATCTTCATTCCCTTGTGGCAGAAGGATTTAAAGTTTTTAATTTCTAAACTGTATAGTCTCAAAGTGCACCCCGTCAGACAACTGTATGATATTATTAGACAAATATAAATATTTATGCATTGTCAATCCTCTCGTCTCCTGGTTGATTTAAAAGGAGTTCTCTGGCAGATGTCTTAAGATGCAGGAACTCACCTATGAGTATTCCCAGTGATAGAGCCAAACTTGCGTTCACTGCAGTCAGGAGATAAATATCTGTTGTATTAATAACAAACTCAAGAACAATCCTTATAAAATACAACATTAAAGTTAGGAACAGTACCATTGTTGATCTTTTATACATCAACACTTTTCCTTCCCAGTATACCGTTGATAATGAACCTATCCTATCACCAACAATAAATCCAGGAATAATTAAAATTAGCGCTATGAAATCATAAATAATAAATGAATACAAAACTGCCAAAAAATATACCAGTAAAAGTGAGTAAATTATAGGTGTAGTTATGATTCTACGAAAGGAATATGGTCTACCATTAATTCCTCTTTTTATTCTTCTGTAAATAATCAGTCCGAAAATAACGATTAGGAGAATATAACTATAAACATCACTGCCTGAGGTTGAGTTCTGAGTTGTAAATGTTGATACAAACACAAAATATAATGTATCTAGAATATATAAATTCATCATTTTAAAAGGTTTTTGAGCAGTTGATTATACTGTTTAGAATGAAAGAAAATTAACAGACCTCAGGATCCCGGTATGGAAGAAAAGCGTAAAAACAATATTCTAGTTTGTTCATTGAAATATCCTCTTTCACTTATGGAAAATAATAGCTATATGTAATACCAAAGGGAACGAACTTCGAAAGCTATTTGTAAATAACACTGAAAACATAATAACAAAGAATGAATTTTCCCCCCATGGTATCATCTTTCAAGGTTACATTTCTCGGGAGTGGCGGTTCTTGGCCCTTTCCCGGTAGATCATTACCTTCAGTTGTAGTTCAGTTAGATGATTTTGTATGCATGTTTGACTGTGGTGAGGGAACACAAAAACAGATAATGAAAAGCGGAATTTCTTTTATGAAAATAGATAGCATATTCATATCACATTTTCACGGAGATCATTTTCTGGGTATACTCGGTCTTATTCAGAGTATGTCATTTAACAGAAGGGAAAAGCCGCTAAAGGTTTACGGTCCGCCTGGAGCAATTTCAGTTCTCACAAGGGCATTCAATGTGGGTTATTACTCTCTTGGATTTGAAATTCTCATTAATGAGATACCTTTTGGGGGAAAGCTTCAGACTGAATTTTTCACCATTGAAACAATCAAAGCTGATCACCCAGTTCCTGCAATTTCATATAAACTTACTGAAACCGATCTTATTAAGATAGACCCTGAAAAGGTGAAAAAACTAGGTATTGAATCAAGTAAAATTGAAAAACTGAGAGAACTGGGGGAATTAAACATTAATGGAAGGATTGTTAAGTTAGAAGAAGTTTCAGCAGGCATAAGGAAAGGCAGGGTTCTGGTGTATTCTGGAGATACAAGACCAAACAAAGAAATGATCAACTTTGCCAGGGGAGCAGATGTATTAATACATGAGACAACAACAGATTCATCTCTGGAACCTAAGGTAAATGAATTTGGACATTCATCATCACGACAGGCTGCAGAAATAGCAAAAGAAGCAGAAGTAAAGAGTTTTTATCTTTATCATTACAGCCCACGGATTGATGATCCAGAAGTTCTGTTGAAGGAGGCAAGGGTAATTTTTCCAAATTCGTTTCTTTCAAAGGAACTTTTATCTTTTGATGTGGCTAAAGGTGAGATTATTCACCAGAATCCTTGACTGTTCTGATTTGAGTAATGCTCTGTCTCAGCTTACCAGATATTTTAGTTTCAAAGATGTATGTTAGAATAATTGAGATAAAGAATGAAATTACATAGCTGAAGTCAACACCTGAGGTAGCTGAATAAAATGGAATGTATATGCCAAAATAATATTGTATGGTATCCATGAATGGAATGGATATGATTATTGAAAGCAGGTAGGCAATGATGGGATTCCAGTTTATGTTTGAACTGAAGCTTTCCTTTTTCTTAACAAGGAAGAATTCAGCTATCATTACTCCAATCCAGGGTGTTATCCAATAATCAAGAACGTACAGGAATCCCTCAAAATAGGAGGAGAATGTATTGTAAAAGATAAAACCCATAGAAACAGTAAGCACTCCTATTGCAAGAATGATGTAATTTCTGCCATTTTTAAAGCCAAGTGACCTGATCGACATAAGGTTGGAATATAAATTCAATGAATTTGCTGCAAGACCACCAAGAAATAGGGTAAGCGATCCAAGTATCCAGAATCCTCCAAGAAGTGGTACGAACAGATGGTTTGAAAAGATACCACTCAAGCCAAGGTCAACACCAACATAAAACCCTATGAGTTCCACCAGAAATGATGCTAATGCTGTACCTGCAAATGTATAAATAAAAGCCTTTGCTGATGAATATTGACCTTTTTGGATATATCTTGAATAATCTGCTGCATATGGTCCCCATGACATTATATATGAGAAAGATAGCATGATTATGGAAGCGAATGATATTAAAGAAAATGTTCCTGTATAATCAGATATGTACCCTGAGGGACTTACAATAATTGAGTACGTTAAAATTACAAATAGAACTCCAAGAACCACTGACATTAACTTCTCGAAGCTTTTTATGGACTTATGACCAAAAATTATTGTCACAACTATCACGATCATTACAATAATCAGGGATGTAACTTCTAAAAGATTTATACCGAAAAAGCTTGGGCTGTAAGAGTCCTGTGAACTGAGAATAAACTGAAGTGCTCTTGATGATATAATTAGATTTACGGACAGCCAACCAATTGTATTCATAAACTGAAGCAGAGAAAATATTTTTCCACCA
>JAKBRR010000276.1 GCA_021845325.1 Thermoplasmata archaeon | reverse complement strand
GATCAATGTTTAAAGCAAATATTGCCAACAATCAACAAATGTATAGATTCTGCGTAATGAAGCGAAAACTGAGTTTCATTCGATAATCTTGTATGTTATTATGTAATATAAAGTTATAAGGGTTCGCAAAAGCAAAGATATAATATGTAAGTGTAGAAGTAATGAATCGTGAGAAAAATGATGGGAGGGAATAGCGAATCTGATTGAGGATATGTATTAGAAATGAACTCGCATAATATGAAAGAGGGGATGGTTTTGAATATGAGTCGTTTGGAATTTAATGTCTGTAAGAATTGTGGACATTCGGTGGTTAATTTCAATTCCAAATGGTTGCATCACATCTCAAGAAGTAAACTCTTGGGTCTCCCACACTGGCCCACTGGACATGTAATTACTTTGGATTGCAAGTGGGGATGCAAATGCAATATTCCTGAACCGGATCAGACTAAGCCTTCGAAAACTAAGCTGGTATATCTGGGTAAAAGGATAGACAGTTAGGACATTTCATCCAGAAATTGGTTCTTATTTGGGGTACCGATGTTTATTGATAATTTACCAATCAGGGGAAGGCGAGGTTTGAATTCAGGAGAATACTAAAAGAACCAAATCTGGTAGTTCTGATATGGAATGATAGAGATATGCGGGAACCGTTAACTTACCGGTATGAAATGTTTGTCAGAGAGTTCAGCAATGGATACCACGGAACAGGGAGTACAGCAACCTCCTGGGAACAGATACATAGATTTCTCAACTACGACTATTACCAGATAGATAATTTCCAGAAACTAAATCCTGATGGTTTTATTGGAAAGTATCTCTCAGTAACACAAAGCCTTAAAGTAGATAACCATGAGTACAGGCAGGCAAAGTAAAGGATTCGGAACCTGTATAATGCAGATCAGCAGGATGGTGAAATAAGCCTAAAATATACCACCAGAATATTCGCCGGTAGGATGAATTGGGTTTTGTATTCATCCTGTATAAATTTGATTTCCTTTAATTTTATCATTTTTTTATCAATGCATATGGCTGGAATTCTTAACAAGAACAGGGAAACAAAGGTTCTTAACGTAATCTGTCCTAAGTTTGGTGAGACATTCAGTGTGGAATTCAATACGGCAGTTGACGGAAGCTTATACCTCGCAATAAAAATGACGGGACAAAGATACGTGGTGTGAGTAAAATCCATATGAGAAGCGAGATAAATTTCAAGCGTCCCTACTTCAAGAATACATTTGTGGAAAAAAGCGACTGGAGGAAACGGATTCTACTTTAGCTTGCAAAGCTTGTATTCTGCATAAAGTTTAATAACTATAGCTACCTATTGCTACCTATGGTAACAACAGTTCAGATCAACAACGAACTTAAAGAAAGACTTAACCGCCTGAAAATACATCCGAGAGAATCTTACAACGATTTGATTTCCAGATTAATAGACTCTTACTCCCCTGAAGCAGCAAGCAGGGAATCACTGATTGAAACTCTCGAGATTCTTTCTGACCCGGAAATGATGAGGGGAATTGCTCGAGGGCTCGAAGATATAAAGGTAGGAAGGACAAAGACTCTCGATCAGATCAGCAGGGAGCTTGACTGAAATTGTCTTTTGACATCGTCCTCTCAGCGGAATCCGAGCAGTTTCTCAGAAAATGTGACAAAGTGGTCAGAGTAAGGATTATCAAATCGCTTAGAAAGCTCGAAGATGAACCTCAGACAGAGAAGCCTTTGACCTCAATTTTGACTGGCCTGTGGAGCCTGAGAATCGGGGACTATAGGGCGATTTATCAGATCAAAAACAATGAGTTAATAATCCTCGTGGTTAAAATCGGTCACAGAAAGAATGTGTATTGATAATTTATGCCTAATGGACCGGTCGGGATTTGATTAATGTTTTTAGCGAATACTTTGCTTAGAATTCAAAATATTTCACCATTCCATTATAAAAAATAGATCTTTCTTTATTGCTTCTGAAGAAATTCTGATCCTGCGCGCCTAACTCCAAGTTTATCGTATATATGATCCGAGCTGATGATCTCGCCTTCACACAGTGAGGCTTGGAATGAGTCAAACACTCCGGCTTTCTCATGGTCTATAAGATGGGCCGCTGCCAGGGCACTCTGCTCGCTTGCACCGGTCAGCCTGGCAATGGACAGGACGCTGGCAATCATCCCCTCTACAGGAACTCCCCTTCTGACACTAACCAGCGCAAGTTCCACCAGTGTCAGAATGGAAGTGTATATCTCTCCTTTATAATCCTCCAGTACTTTCAATGCCCATGCATTCAGCCGGTCCCTAGAATTAGCTATTGCTATGAAGAAATCTGTGTCCGCGTATGGCATTTTATCAGCTTTCCTTCTCTCTTCTATTTTTCCTTTTCTCAACTTCCTTAAACGCTTCCTCTTCAGCCAGTGTTTCAATATCTCTTCCTGTAATATTATTGAATTTGAGTTTTTCTCCCCACTTTAGCAACTCTGCAACAGGGTCCTTTGGCTTTGGGATCAGGAGTATCTCTCCAGATAATTTCACGATAAAAAACCTGTCACCGTATTTTTCCCTGGTCTCTTTACCTATGTTAATCCGCCCTCTCTCGTCCATTCTTGCTTCTTCGATCATTTCTGCTCTATGATAGATATCAAACTAATTAATTTTGTGGGAATATCGGTAAATATGGTGGAACATCAGCATATATCTCCCACCCAGATACCTGGAGTGCCTCAAGAATAAGAATGAACGTTAAGTGAGGCGATGTGTTGGACAATTATTTAAGCAACCTGTAGTTCAAGTTGCTTCTTCTTCTCTGACCTGGGGATAACCTCCCATTTTGATACTTTTGCACCCTTCTCTTCAGGTGTGAAACAAATCTTCTCATATACTTACGGATCACGATAGAATTTGGATAGCTCTCCCTTGCGGTGCATTCTCATTTATTCATAAATTATTATATTTTGAATGACGATCCTGTAGTATATATACTAATCCCTAAAATCTGCACGAGTAAACACATTTCCAAAGCTTTCTAGGGATGGACCGGTCTGGATTTGATCAATGTTTTAAGTGAAAACCTATATTTAGGCTTTGCATCTATTTCTCGACTTATGGCGCTTATGCAAGTACTTTCCGAGATACTGGTAAATTGTACAAATTCTCTGACATAAGTCTGATAGTTGAAGTTAGAAGATAAGAATCTTTATAGTAATGGTGGGAATCTATTATAGTGTCTTAAGGACAGAAAGCTTATTTTTGAGTTCATCAAAGACCAGATTCCTTTTCTCCGTGCTCAGTCGGAATACAGTTTTGATTATGGCGGAATTTGTAATGGTAAAGATA
>JAKBRR010000275.1 GCA_021845325.1 Thermoplasmata archaeon | reverse complement strand
CTTCGCAGCCCGGCATTTTATGCACAATGAGGCAGGAATCTGGTACGATGTTTTGAACTGCATCAATAGTAAGAGATAAACTGACTATTAAAGGATTCTCAGCAAATGGTTTTTGCACATAATCTCTTTCTTACATTTAAAAATGGAAGTTGCATTTAAACTCTTTCAAATATGCCCTATTAAGTGCGAAGGTGGTATCCACTGTTTTCAATTAAAATGATGCATAATTTAATTATTTGCCAAAATGTATATAATCGCTATATGTATGTCGATATAATTTAATACGTAATAGCATTACATGAGTCGAAGAAGCGTTGTGGGTGTAGCCCGTTATTAGAAAGTGAAACAATGAATAGCAAAGATTTAGTGTGGTTAACCATGCAAGGGGTCAGTAAAAAAGAGATACTTGAGGGGCTTGGTTTTGAGATTAACAAAGCCGGGGTCCTTGTTCTGAACGGCGAAGAAGTTAAAGCGCTTGATGACCCTGAAGTGAAAGTGAAAGCGGGTGATGTGAAAGCAATACTTCCAGGGTCACTGAAAGTAATCACTGATATATCCGAAATGGAGATACTCTTCCCGTCGGAATGAGGGGAATTGACCCTTGTCGCTTGAAGCGTTCTTTGCTTTTCTGGCTGCAAGAGTCGCAAGTGCAGCAAAGTGGTTAAGGGCGTACTTTTCTGACGAGAAGGGGCAGACACAGGATGCGTCTCCAGAGAACATTGTTAAATATTCTAAAATCAAGACTTCAGGCGATGTTCATATAACTAACATAAACCTAAACTTAGTGGCTGACCCGACTGCACCAGAATACTCCAAGGTTCAGTTAAACGAGATTTTGAGAAAAGTATCTGAGCAAATATCTGCCCATTCCGGACTCGCAGTAGGATTAGAAGAGGGTATAGTGAAAGGGGTCGAGAATCGTTCAGCATCGCCTCTAACAGAAATCCAGAAAAATTATGTTAAGAAATTTACCGAAGCGGGTTGGGGGAAAGACAAGATAAGTTCCATCATAACGGCATATCGAATAATAAATGCTGAAGACGCAAATAAATTTATAGAAGCAAAACAGATAATGGAATCGGCTTTTTCTGGACGAAAGAAGGTATTGGATCGAAAAATGTATAACTTGGCCAGGTCTGGTTATCTGGGGCGCTTTGCCTTTGATCTATTATTTTCCGCAAAGTACAAAACTGACGAAGCAATCTCTCAGACACTCAATTACTTTCCGGATGCTATTTTTCTTGATCAGGATTTCTTGGAGGACGATTTGAACGCTGAACTGCTGAGGAGACAGAAAGAAGCAGTAAACCGAGTATCAGTATATGCAAGAGGCAAAAGAAGAATTGAGGTAATGGAGCATGGATACAGTCAGTATCTTAAGTCAAGGGTTGATATGAATTCAGATAGTTCATCAAATAAGAAATCTCTCTATATGATCGAAAGAAAGATGCCATACAGAATTGGAGACAGCGACGCAGAGACTTTGGAACTTATACTCACTGATATTGCTGTCATAGACTTTAAGGACTCTAACTTTGATATGTACTAGAACACCTCAATAATTGATATTACTGGTTTAACCAGATGAACAGAAATCTATCACGAGGATGTCACCTAAATACCCGTAAGCACCATGCTATGAAGGCCGAATTCCTCAAGTCACCTGTAAATATGGGTCTCTAATACCGTCTTCACACGAAGGATGCTGATACTTTCTGCCAGTTGAAGTCTGGAGGACTCGGTTCATGCACCAAATAAGCGAAATCGGCATAGAAACCACTTAGCATCACCATGGAACCTATTAAGCAAATATCGACCAAGGCGAGATGTGCAATTGTATTTTTCCCCCCATCACAAACGCTCCATGGCACCGGAGGAAATGCCGCAAAACTACAAGTATCAACTCGGTTAGGAGAATAGGGATAAGTGGACGAAGAGCGTCTATTCTATCAGGTCCATTTCTTCAAGCGCGTTGATAAGGTAGAAGCGTACCTCTTTCATCTCGATGCTCATCGGGGAGATAATAGAACTATCAGTAAGGCTGTAAATGAAGACCACGAAGATCGGAAGCATACCGGATATTACTAAGCAGAGGAATGCTAATCATCAACGACAAATATCTTTCTCTCCACATTCAGCAATGTGTAGTCAAAAGCCCTCTTTAACTTGGGTAAGGTTGATGAAGTGTTCCAGTGTGAACTATCCTTAATCCAGAAAATGATGGAGATCGATCCCGGAGAGCATTTTCTTTTGAATTAAAAACTAATTAGGAGATATCAATTTTCAAAAGTGCGGAAAATAAGATAAGCGATATTATTCACTCTTACGTATCGATATTGCGTCCAATTATCATTTGATTGACTGAAATATCTTCGATCAAATCTTCTCTCTGACAAATTTCTTCTTCATCTTATAATTTCCGCCAAACAAGGTTATCCTTAATTCTTAGATGTTTTCCTGGAAGTTCTTCAGGTTCCTATAAAACTTAGATATCGTTAGTCATCAGAGGTCCAATTAGATTCTTTCCTCTATATTCAGACTTCCAAATGGTAAATTAGGTTTGATGATTTTATAATCAACAAAAAGCCAACTGGTAAGAAGAACGAAGCGTTCTCAAGGACAATAGTCCACAGCAAAACAGTGCGCATTCATTAAATTACTGAACTTGGGTAAGATCTGTTCTGTGGCTTGAACCTCTAATTTCAATCCATTTAAGTAGCACAATTTCACCTACGATTGCTAATAGGATAGCAATAAATAAACCATTTAAATACTGGAAACCGTTCGTGTTTGTATACTGTATAAATACATTAGTTGCTTGAAAGATTGAAGGCAAGAACACATCAATAATTATCCAAATGAAAATAACGGCAAGCACATAACCAAGGGATTTCATAGCTCTGTCAACATCCATACTTTATTTTATTAAGAATGGCTATTATACCCCTACTAGGATTCTGCGCTTGTTACATTGATTTTGCAATTTAATTCTTTCAAAAATCTCGTTTTATATGCAGAGCCCTGATAGAGGTTAGATACAACATGTAAAGAGCCAATTTCTTCTATATAACCTTATGGTATAACAGACTCTTGGGGAGAGTGAGAGAAACTACATAATTCGGTTCATCCACTATTTCTGAAATTTTCAGGTTTCCTGCAACACTGCATAGCGCATATGCTTCTTCTTCGCTCAGACCTGTTGTACGTGTGATGTCATCTATCATCTCTTCTACAGCTATCAATGCTGCCTTTCGCAAACTTCTGGATATTCCCGTTGTCAAGATACAAATACCCTCTCCAAACGCCGGGATCATAGCTCTGGGATA
>JAKBRR010000274.1 GCA_021845325.1 Thermoplasmata archaeon | reverse complement strand
TAAACAATTCCTAATTCTTATTATTATAATTGGAGGCCTGTTGACAGTTAATACAGCCACATTTTCTTTTTATGCTAATGTTCTTATTCACGATAATTTCGCAGCAGGATTCGCCAAATATATTTTCATATATATTATGATAATTAATGCAATATCTATCGTTGGTGTTTTCTTCGGTGCGTTCATATCGAGTGTTCTGGTTCTCAGAAAGAGATCGATATTTATTCTATCCCTGGTTTTCCTCATAATTACAATACCGGTAGAAATTTTTGCAATAAGCTCCAATCCATATTTAACTGTAACAGCCCTTTCAGTTCAGGCTTTCTTTGAGGCTGCAATATTCTCTGTCATTCCAATATTTCTGGCTGAAAAATTCTCCAAGAAATTCAGAACCACCGGTATTGGGATCATATATAATGTTGGAAGCACCATTGGAGCACTTGGTCTGACATATATCGCCATAGCAGATGTATTTTTCAAAAATTTCGTTGGATCATGGCTCATTGTTACGGTAATTGGTGCAATTGTATTGTTGATTGGAACAGCAATGACAAGAGAGACGTTAACAGAAATAGATTTAGATAAGAAAAACATAATCGATCCGATCACACAATGACCGAAAACCTTCCCTCTCCATTTATGAAAGTGGAGAGGAATGAGTGGAAGACACTCAGGGAAAGAGAGAAAATTAACATAACTGAAGAGGAGCTCCTTGAAATAAGGGGGATAAATGAAAACCTCTCAATCAATGAGGTAGATGAGATTTATGCACCTATTTCAAAGTTATTGAGAATGTATTATGAAAATTATGAAAAACTCATTACCCGGCGTGCAGATTTTTTTAGAAAAGAACATGAAAAGATTCCCTATATCATAGGTATCGCAGGAAGTGTGGCCGTTGGGAAGAGTACAACGGCAAGAATTCTCAGAGCCCTAATTTCCGGATGGCCCTCTAAGCCCAATGTATATATAGTAACTACCGACGGTTTCCTCTTCAGCAACAGTGAGCTTGAAAAGAGGAAATTAATGGAAAGAAAAGGTTTTCCTGAGAGTTACGACCTTAGAAAAATGATTAAGTTTCTGTACGATCTAAAGTCAGGGGTACGTAATTTAAAGGCTCCCATATACTCACACCTTCTTTATGATATAGTGGAGGATCAATTTCTTGAAATTAAGGAACCGGATATAATCATATTTGAGGGTCTCAACGTGCTTCAGACCAATACCAGGGCAATACTCGCCAAGGAACCTGAGCTTCTGGTCTCAGACTTTTTTGATTTTTCAATATATGTTGATGCTGAAGAAGTTCATATTAAGAAATGGTTTCTGGAGCGATTCAAAATTTTGAGGGAAACCAGATTTAAGAATCCGGAATCATATTTCAGGGGTTATTATAAAATACCGGAGGACGAAGCAGTCAGAATAGCCTCAGACATATGGGACAGAATCAACGGAAAAAACCTCAGGGAAAACATTGAGAATACAAAATATCATGCGCATTTGATTCTCAAGAAGGAGGAAGATCATTCAGTGAGTCAGGTAATGATCAGGAAAATTTAGATTTGAAATAGAATAATTATACCAAATTCAGGCAAGGATATTATATTACGGCATTCATTAACTAAATGAAAGACATGAAATCAGACATCGCTTTCGTCCACGCTCCAAGCATTTATGATTTCAGAAAGAGGGAAATAAAGGAAGGCCCCATTGGAGATGTGGTCCCGTCAACACCTCTCTTTGAAATGTACCCTGTGGGTTTTGTGAGCATGTTAAACCATGCAATCCAGAATGGTTTTTCAGGGAGAATTTCAAACATTGCAGTTCTAATGCTATCCAGTGATAAATTTGATGCAGAGAAATATATTAAAAATCTTGATGCCGACATATTTGGAATTGATTTGCACTGGATGCCCCATGTTCATGGTGTTTTTAATATAGTGAAAATGATAAAGAGAATCCATCCGGACAGGAAAATACTTCTGGGAGGTTTTTCATCATCATACTTTGCTGAGGAAATAATGGATAAGGTCAGAGAAGTTGACTTTATTCTGGCTGGTGATTTCGTTGAAAAACAGCTTGTTACCCTTATGTCGGCGGTTGAGGGGAACAGGAATCTTGAGAATGTACCGAATCTCTGGTATAGAAAGGAAGGAAAGATACTGCACAATCCTCCCTTGAAGGATGAAAATCCTGCAGATGCTGTATTTCTGGATTATTCCATTCTGGTTAAAAATTCTGTGAAATATCACGATGTTAAGGGACACCTGCCATATTATTCATGGATCAGGAACCCAACAGGAATGACCATAATACAGAGAGGCTGTCAGTTCAACTGCGGTTTCTGTGGAGGTTCCAATTATGCGTATAAGAATAGATACTATGAAATCTCTCCTGTTAGAAGGGACCCGGGGAGGGTGGCTGAAGAAATTAGAATAATTCAGGATACCATAAATTCTCCCGTGTTTATTGCAGGTGATATTAACCAGACCGGTTCAGACTATTATTTACGTTTATTCAGGGAGATCAGAGAAAGGGGCATTGATCTGCCGTTACTTACGGAATACTTCGTTCCTCCCGGAAGGGAATATTTTGTTGAACTTTCCAAAAACATAAACAACTATGCATGTGAGATCTCCCCAGATTCATCAATAGATAATATCAGAAAGGAAACCGGCAGATTTTATTCCAATGAGCAGCTCGAAAAATCTATGGAACTGGCAAAAGAATTTGGGGCAAGAAAATTTGATATATATTTCTCCATAGGTCTGCCCTACCAGACAAAAGAGTCTGTTATGGAGGATGCTAATTATATGGGTAAGCTCATGGAGAGATACAATTCAGAGCAGATGCCATTGTACGGTTTTATATCCCCGCTTGCTCCCTTTATCGATCCCGGTTCTCTATTTTATGAAATGCCGGAAAGGTATGGATTTAAAATATTTACAAAAGGGGTAATGGACTTCTATAATCTTCTGGATAGAGGAAAAAAGTGGGATGATTATCTAAACTATGAAACCAGATGGATGTCTAGAAAGGAAATGGCAGAGGCAACCTATCTCTCAGGCATTAGAATGGTTGAAATAGGCTCAAAAATGGGATATATTGAATTCGAGGAAAAGCAAAGGATTGTACACAATATTATGTCGTATATTAACGGTGATGACTACGACGCCCATGAGGATATGAGCCAGCACCTTACATACATGGTAAAGGAAATTGAATGGTCAAGGAAGCATGGAATAACTGGAGTGTCTATACTCCTTTTTCTTTATTCTCTTATTAACAGCATGGGAAATTATATACGCGGAACTTAACTTGCTCATTTTGAA
>JAKBRR010000273.1 GCA_021845325.1 Thermoplasmata archaeon | reverse complement strand
GTACTTCTGAAATAATTAAGCGACTTTACTGAACTGAAATATGAGGCGTAGCTACTGGAAAGGATTTTAAGAAAGATGTTTAACTCTCCCACTTCCCTGATTCCGTATCTTCTCACTATATCCTTGAAGAAAATTGCATCAAAGTAAGATGAAAGTATCTCCAGTTTTCTTGTAACGCCGGTTGTCATTGCTACTTCCGGAAATGATCCAAATTCTAGAAAATCGTTCATTACCTTAAGAATGATTCCCTTTTCAATGGAATATTTTTGCAGTTTGTTAACTTTCAGGCCCTTTGCGGCAACGTACTCTTTGAAAGAGAATGGATAAACAATGTATGTAAGATTTCTTCCTGCCAGTGAAGTGGCTATTTCGCTACTTAGCAATTCAGAAGAGGATCCAGTTATTATTAGACGATACTTTCCAGTATCATAGACCTTCCTGACCCATTTATCCCAATTCTCAACAATCTGTATTTCGTCAAGAAAAACGTATATCGTCCCGTCTGGATCAAACAGCTCCTTATGTGCAATGAGAAGGCTATCAAGATCAGAGGCCGTTACTCCAACGAGTCTCTCGTTCTCAAAATTGACATAAATAATATTATCCTTCTTAACACCTTTTTGTAAAAGATCATTCATGCACTGAAACATCACATAGGTTTTTCCAGAGCGTCTTGCTCCGGCAATTGCAATTATCTTCTTTGATTCCAGATCAATTTTTATATCACGTTCTATAAGATCCGATGTTTGGTGACTGTCCCAGAGTGCTAAAACGTACTTGAAATCTTCAATTGTTACCATATTTGTATAATATACTGTACATATTCTAATAGTTTATGTTTAGTATAATATACAATTTGATTGAGTTTTTAAGCTTGATTTCCGCATGAAATTTGAGCGTTATCCTAAAATTTCTCAACCATCCGAAACAGCATTCCCACCCTGCCGGTAAGAGTCGGAGGGGATATGTGCCAGGCTCAACAGATCATCCTCCCGCTGTGTAAGTTTCGATAGGAATTTCTTCACTGTATTTCCTCCTGCCTCAATACAGTTTATCTGCACCATGGAGAAGTCTCCAAGAACTCGATCGGTTGTTGGTGATCAGCGGAAGCAAGCCGTGGCATGTTTTATCGAAATCTATGTTCCTCTCTTCCGATTTCCGCTCCACATGGAATCGTCTTTTGATCACGGAGCGGTATTCAGTCATGGGTCCTGGTCTTCCCGTTGACCGCTGTATCTTTCGGTCCATATCTACTTCTGTTACCATGAATCCAACCCATGGTCCCGCAGTTTTGTCGATGGCTCTTTTGCTGTATCTTTCGCGTCCTCCAGGCTGTGAAACAAGCATTTTTTAGATCTCATCTTTGTCCTAAGATTTTCAAGTTCCATAATGGGGCTTGTGCATCATTCCATCCGTGATCTATTTATCATACCTTGTCTTCTGTGAAATCCACACCTCCTCATCGAACATGTAAATCGCCATCTTCATGAAAGGAAATAGAAATAGTTGGCAGGCGGTTCCAACAAATTTTATTCTGGCGTCTTTGGAAAATAATCAACCTGCGTTGACATGATGAACTGAATAACAATAAATCAATGGAAAAACTGAAAAGAATAATTGCGTCCCAAAATGTTGTTGCCTCAATGTACTCATCGAAAATGTGTGGAATAACAATGCTGTTGTGTTTTACAATCTTCTGAAGCAGTTTTGAAGTGACGTATGGTGGAGGAAAATTAGATTAAAGCCATTTTAAACGATGTTGGGCGAAAAGAATATGCAGAGATAACCTGCTCGAATGGACCGGTCGGGATTTGATTAAAGTCTTAAGCGAATACCAAATTGTACTAAATCTTCTCTAGATATTCGCTTGGATTTAGAATTGTTTCTGGATCTACGCTGTGTTTATCGGCATATTTTAAGATGTCTTTAACATTCCAAGTTATTATATAATCAATAGGAACATATTTATAGATTGAAATAAGATACCAATCGTTACCTATGTCTTTGAGTGCATCCTCATCGATTGACAGACTTTCTGTTTTAATGAAGTTTAGTTGGGAAACAAATGGATCTAGTCGTGCATTTAAATATTGGGGGTTAACTTTCTCTATGGAACTAAAGAATCTTCCCTCCTTATTACCTGCGGAGGCAATTTTTTGAATTAAGTCAGGGTCAAGGGACAACAATCTATTCAATTCACCATATAATACATCACAGGAGAAAGTTTTGTCATTTCCATTCATAACTCGTTGGCATATCCTATAATTAATTGATTTACTTGAGCCGGACACCAAGTAAGCAATTACAACGTTAGTGTCGATAATTACTCGCATCTCTTTCTCTCATTATTTTTTTTGCCATGATGACAGCAGAGACGGCATCTTCTTCTGTTAAATTATTATCCCTAAGATAACCGGAAAAATATTGATCTACAACTTCCTTTTTTAAAGCAGACTTCTTTGTAAATTTAGGGTACATAGAGTATACCTGATCGATTAATTCGGTTGTAGAAAAGAAGTTGTAAATGGACTTAACTTCTATTATCTGTTTCTTTTCTTCGTCCGAGAGTTTGTTCCAAGCAATTGAAGCCTCTCCAAACCCGTTCTTAGACAGAGAGAGCTCATCATATCCAATGAGACCTTTATTTTGCAAATCGGTAAGTTCCTGTGATAAACCGATAGAAAACGGACCATACCATAAAGGTACAAACTTGAATAAATCCTTCCTCGTTGAAAAAGGTGTCCTCATAGACAGTAGAAAAATTTCTTTTTGTAAGTGTGTGACGGAAGGTATTTTTTCATTGTTTCGCTTAGTTTTTCCCCAAGCGTAGAAGAATGAAAGCAAGATTTCCTCTTTATTAGACATATAGAAGATAATCAATAAGAAGTATTCAAGGTTTTTAGATCAAATTTACAAGACAGTACGAATACAAATCTCCAATTCCCGAAGTATCAGATATTGCTGATTTATCAACAGCTCCCCCTTCAAGTATTCAGGTGGCTTTGTACAATCTCCAATAGGACTTTCTCTCTGTCTATGGATACGTCGTCTTTAAGACTAACATATGTTTTTGTTTTTTCGCAATTCATCTCATTTATAAAGGTCAGATCTTTCCTGATAGAAAGATCGTAAATTTTAAACGAAAAAGTTCTCCAAAGATTCGAATACCTATGGTCCGGTTGGGATTCGATTAAAGTTTTAAGCGAATACGATGGTAAATCTATGATAAGACACAATAAACTGGCTTTACTGGGTTACCCATTGAATCTTTCCAGACGGTATTTATTTTTTATATTTTTCAATAAATTCTTCTGAAGTCAAAACCTCGACATCGTCACGGTT
>JAKBRR010000272.1 GCA_021845325.1 Thermoplasmata archaeon | reverse complement strand
GCAAGTGTATATGTGTAAGTACACTGAAACGTTCGCATATGGTGAAATAAAAGCGGTTGAATAGGACGTTGACGTAAATGAAATGTTACCAACCTGACCGTAAATACTGATTGAATGTGAAGACCCGATTGGAACATTCTGGAGAGAAAGTGAGAGTGAAATGTTGTGGGGAGTGAGGAAATCTGCATTAACTTCTTGCGTAGATGATGTAATGTTATCAGTAAATGTTTGAGAAAGACAACCATTTGAGTTTGAATAGTCGTTTTTAACCTGGATTTGCGATCCAGATGAAGGAAGGTAAAAAGTAGCATTATTACTATCTATATTGAAAAATGTTACCTGCAGGTTGCCAAATAATGAGATACCAAAGTTACCATGAATCTGATCAGTTGCAGCAAATTCTGTGCTCGATCCTGCTACCGTTCCAACTGCGTCCACAGAGACTTTGTGTAATGGAACCGTAATATTAGCTCCTGAAGGCGAATCGAAACAAAATGCCAAACGGTAACTATAAAGCTGGGATGAGTTCTCAACATCTGCCTCAATTACAACTGGCCCAGACAGCGTTGTGATATTTTCACTTATCGTCCCAGATGTTGAATTATAGAAAAGATCGTTTGTAAATCCACAAGCATAAGACTGCTCGTATTCCAGTGAGATATCGATAGAATCAGAAACTCCGCTAAAGGTCACCAGATGCGTGGTCAATGATGGTGATGATGCCATTATGGACAATGGTGCCCCGGACAACGAAAAATCCTGATCCAGAGCATAGGCAAATAAATCCTGGTATGCATATCCATTTACTGTGTATGTTATCGGAACTATCAAGAGAATAGTATATGAGCCATTGCCCAGGTAAGCCACATAACTATTGTTTCCATTAAGCTGCATAGGCAAGGTATTCTGACATGTAATGAATGGATTAAGAGCTGCCTCTTCTACAAATAATTCATCACTAGAAATAGAGTAATTAGATGAAACCGTGATTTCAACTTTGTAAAGCTCAAACTGTACTGAATATGAGGCTTTACCAGAGACGGTGATTGGAATACTTAACTGCGAGTAGTTGTAATTTAAAACAATTTTATAATCACCTTTGGGGAGGGCCAAGTAACCAACATCATAACTTTGTGAGAAAGAAATTGGCGAGCTTGTATTATTGAATGATATTGTCCCCTCAATACATGAGCCTGTGTGGTATACATTTGTGAATGTGAATGTTTGTTCAAACAAAGCTGGAAAATCAACACTGTATGTGTAATTGTATACATCAGATAAAGGGGTAACAGAAATATTTAAATTATAAAGTGTCACAAAATGAGAATTGAATGTATTGGGTGATACAGAGAAAACAAGCTTATAATTATAACCTTGGTAAAAGTAAGCATCTTTAAAAGAAGCCGTTGCAGAGGAAGAAGTGGTTGCTGTGGTTGTATAACTGGTTCCAGACGTACCAACCAGTTCGGTCTCCCAGTTCGCACACGAAAGGTTTAATCCAGATTCATCTATGGTAATATTATACTGCAAATCTGAACCAAGGCTGTTCATAGCAACACTACTATTCACTGCATTTAGACCTGTAGTTTGTTTCCCCAGGATGTTTCCTGGTAATCCTGAGGCCTGAACTAATTTGCTGCTGTCATGCATCGAATTAATTAACAAATTGTTCTGGGAGGAGTATTGGTGATCCTGAGAGACGTTTGTTCCAGATTCATTATAACCAACTGCCCCGTTCGACATAAGAAAGGATGCGAATGTAACGACAAACAGAATCACTGTAGCAACCGCAATTACTCTTTTGTTTACGATGGATATCATCGATGAAGGGATAACTAACAATATATAAACTTTTTTTAATATTATTTGTTAATAGATTAAGCAACCTTAAACGATTTTTATCTTGTTTATAGCGGACTGCAGATAATATAAATATCGAAAAGGTTTAAGCAGAACATTTAAGAGGAAGAATCTAAAAAGAAATACACATTATTCAGGTAGCTGTGTTCCGATCTTGGAAATTTTTCCTCATTTTAAGAAAAAAAGGAAAGGAAATGGCTCATCTATTCATACAACCAATGGGGTAAAACTTCGATTAAAACGTATCATTTAAGATCTTATTTTCAGCGAAGATGTTTCATCGAAAAGAATGAAATTCAACCAATTAAAAATATGCTATTGTCGGACCATTGTAACCTTTCTTATAAAGGCAGATATCTCCGGGATAGGACAGAGCAGTATAGATAATAGATTCTAGTCCATAGTCTTTCCTAATGTGTATGAGAACGTTATTAGGGATATAACTCACCTGGCTTTTATCTATTAATACATAGCTGAAGGAAAAATTAAGGCTTAGATTATCGTATATGAAGAAAGACAGATTTGCAGGCGTGTTCCAGTAAAATGAAAAAGCATTAGGATCATATGCCACATAAGGGAATAGATTATCAGATGTGATCATGCTCGCATTTTTCGGTATGAGGGATTTCATCTTTACCAAATCTTGATATTCTGGATTGAGCGAATACGAGAAAGCATAACCTGAATCAACTGTTTTTTCCTCGTTCAAAGGATCAAGTGGGCCAATTACTAGATTGAAAAGTACCAATAATATTAAGACAATTCCCATTGCATATCCGATTGCACTTTTGTGTTTTCTATAAAAACTGCTCAAAGATCTGGAATTATTCATTAATATGATTACCATAAACACAATAAATGCTATAACCACAGAGAGAAATACCCGAAGTGTTGGATAATAAAAAAACGTAAATTCATACACAAAAACTGCAGACAAACAGATTGAGATGGAATAAACGGCAGTTTTAAGCATAATATTGAATTTTGCAGGCTCCCGGTTCCCCTTTCCTATTGCAAGGATTAGCCCTATGAACAGCGCAGGTAGAGCTATAAAACTATACTGATCCTGAATTGTAGCATATTGGGGAACAACGATTATGGATTCATATAGCCAGGGAAGTGCGATCAGCAGGTGCCTGCGGTAGAAAAGCGGGATAAGCCCTAAAGAAGAATATAAAATACCCCAGTAAAGTATTGCAGATCCTGTTGAATAAAGGGAAAAAGATGTTGGATAAAGATTTTCAGGGTAGTTATTCCTGAGGATGCCGACCGCAATATTATTATGCAATAAGGACGGCAGGATTTCATACTGTGCCTCCTTGATTAAAAGAAAGATACCAACTGAAAGTGCTGACAAGAAAATTATTGAAATGCTCCTTACCGTCAGATAATTATTCTTAAGGTTACCCTTGGAAATTATATCTTCATAATAAAAGAACAGTAATATTCCTAATGTGAGAAGTGGAAATACCTCGAGTGTCAG
>JAKBRR010000271.1 GCA_021845325.1 Thermoplasmata archaeon | reverse complement strand
TTTATGAAAATAGAGTCTAAATTCCTCGTAGCTGGGAAGTCTGTCAGATTTCTTCTTGCGTACCATTTGACAATAAGTTCTGTTGCCTCCTCGATCAATTTCAAGTCATTGGATTCTGAGATTAAATAAAGCAGAAATGCATAAGAAGGGGCCCCTTGAACGTGCAAGAGGTCTTTGAGATTATTACTAATTTTTTGATCTCTGGCAAAATTTCCTGTTACTAAATCTCCATAAATCTCTGACTTTTGGAGAAGTTCATCAAATAAGAAACTGGGATTATTTGGAATTAGATTGTCATTATAAATTTTAATTAAATTTGTCTTTGTTGCACGAGGGAATTTATCGGCAATATTATTAAACTTTTCGATGTTTTTATACGCATTATAGTATTGCCTCAAGAACCTCTCATTTACCACAGGGTCCTCAGTAAGATTATTTATGACCTGCTGCCATTTGTCGTAGGATTCATCAAGGGACATAATGTTCTTCTTTACCATTTCAGAGAGCATGCTTGTCTTTATTAGGTCTGTAGCCAATAATGGAGCTCCTCTATTATTAAGACTCTGAAATAGGACGTAGGCATCCGAATAGCTATTGACTTCGATTTTGACTACTAGTGCATCATTTATAATTCCCAAAAATTCTTTCAGTTTTTCATACCCATAATCGCTAATCCTTTTCTTGAAATAATTATAAGCCTTAGATATCTTTCTGTTGCCATAGTTTTTTGGTCTTTCGATCATATTAGATAGTACCATAACTGACGCCAGTAAATACTCGTAATCAACTTTGTTATTACTTTGTTCCTGTGGAACAAACTTCAACTGACGGGACTTACTATTTTCAATCAATTTGTTCCTGAGATTAAGTTTTTCTAGAATAAAATCCTCATCATTGCTGCTGTTTTCTGGTAAACTCAACATTCTCTCGTAAACAGCTGCGTAAATTATGGATATGGTTAGGAGTCTTTGTTGTCCATCAATGATTTCCAAAGGAGTTACTTTGAGTGCATCATCACTTCTGTTAATCACCAAAATGGTGCCTAGGAAATACTTCCGTCCTTCTTCCTCCAGATCATTGAACAAATCTTCCCAGTTATTCTCTTTCCAGCTATATTCCCTTTGATATTTTGGAACAAAATATGAAATTTTTGCTTCTGGATCAAATATACTGTGTATTGAATATTCATGTGCGGAATTTATCATATTACTTCCATGTTAAAATCGGTTTAAGTTCTTAAATTTATCATAAGTAGCCAATTAACAAAATAATTAGACTTTATAGCATTCTGAAAATGGCCAACTATCTATAATCTGATTGGTATCAAATCTGTAGTTATAGAAACATTAATTAGAGGATTTCTAAAAACCCTCACCGAAAACCTTTTTCATGCCTTCATGATCATTCTCCATGAATCTTTACCATACTGGATTATCTGAGCTCTACAAGGAGATTGAAGCACTTGGCGATCCCTTAACCGGCATCTCAGATCGAATTGATTTCGAACGGATCAGGCCAATGTTGTCTGATCTATATGAGAATGACACAGAGAAGGATTGAAGATCAAATTATGATCCCATTATAATGGTTAAGATTCTGCTGTTGCAGCAGTGGTATTCTCTCTCAGATCCGCAGATAGAGAGAGAGATATCAGAGACAGGATCTCATTCATGAAGTTTTTCGGATATCCTGAGAAGTTACCGGATCGTAACACAATATGGTATTTCCGTGAACGATTGTCAAAGACCGGTAAGGATCGTATCGTATTCAATGAAGTACGAGATCAGATAGTGGCTAAGAGAATCCGTATTAAGAAAGGTACCATGCAGGATGCATCTTTCATCGAAGACGATGAGGGAGAGTATGGGAAGTCTAGAGGAGATGATGCAAATACCCGAAGATCCAGGGATGGTGCATCAGCAACAAAGAATAATGAGAAGCACTTCGGCTACAAGGCACATACACTTGTCAATGAGATAAAGATAATAAAAAAATTATCGGTTATAACTGCCAATGTGCATGATTCTCAGATCGATCTCAGTCTTCCCGGAATCATATGTTACCGGGACAAGGGATATTTCGGCTCTGAATGCAGGGGTATCGATGGTACAATGGATCGATCCGTAAGGGGACATTCATTGCCTTTGAAGAGTATCCGCCGGAATATCCGTATATCCCGTATTAGATCCATGGTGGAACATCCCTATGCATTCTTCAAGAGGATGTGCCGCTTTGGTCATGTAATGGTGACGACGGTACAGAGGGTGAGACTGAAGACATATTTCACAGCAATGTGCTACAACCTTATAAGGGCAATATTCCAGGACAGGATAGCGTGAGCTATCCCAATTATTGGGAAAAAGAGAAGAAAACATAGAGAAACATGCCATGTTGAACAATTATTCAGGCAAAATTGACTGATGTCACGAATTACGTGAAAGATATGGAGTTAAAGTGAAGGTTTTAGGAAAACCTCGATTGTAGGTTATTTTGTTTATACCATAAAAATATTCCGGTATGAAACTTGGTAGTTTTAGCAATTGCATGTAAAGAGTGATTTTACGAAATAGTAATGGAAAATACTCACTTAACAAAGAGAATAATCTTTGATAAGGAACGTATTAAAAGAGAACAGGCAAAGTTAATGGGGTATGAGTGGGTGAGCTGATCAGTCCTTAAGTGATCTGATTTAACAACCATGAAGCTGCTTTGACTTTATTTTTGTTCTTGTCTGTCAAAACCTTGGATATGTAAGATATGGCATCCTCTCTTTTATCCTGAAGTTTTGAGATGATATATTTCGATATTACCTCGGGCTCTGGGGGCTCTTGAGTACGATTTGAACCAGCAAGATAACCTGGCATTTTCTCACGGCGACGGTTTTCTTCTGATTTTATATATAACTCAAGCTCCATTTCCACCAAATCATCAACTTCTGCGTTACTCATCAGATACTGAAGGAGGTTTTCTGTTTCTTTATAATTTGATATTGACTTTGAAAACAGTCTTTTAGATGATTCACTATTGATTTCAGGCCTGAGGTCCATTATTATAACAGATAGTCTCTTAACGTCTTCATCGCTACCATTTTCCGCCCATTTCAAAACTTTATCGCTGTAGTTTTTGTCTTTATCAATTATAATTAAAGCTGCCACAAGATCCTTTAGTGCTGGGCTTAGATTTGGATAACTGTTAACAAATCTGGTGATAACATCCTTGTCAACAAAGTCTGCAATTTCCTTAATAATTTTGTTTTTAACTAATGTATACATCTTCTCTGCTGATGTGCGGGGAGAATCGTAAATATTGTAACCAGAATCCTTTTCATAAGACTTAATTAAAT
>JAKBRR010000270.1 GCA_021845325.1 Thermoplasmata archaeon | reverse complement strand
CACTGGGTTGGAATGTTTACAATAAAACAAATAAAGACAGTTCAGTAAGTGCAGAGGAAACGATTTCAAAGAAGAGGGTAGATTATGGTTTCCGTATAAATGGAATCCCTAAATTTTTCCTTGAAGCAAAATCGTTAAAAGAAGACAACATCCAAACAAGCTCTAAATATGTGACACAAGCCATAGACTACGCTTGGATGAAATCCTGTTCATGGGCAATATTGTGTAATTTTGAGACCATTGCCGTTTATAACGCTGACTGGAAGGGTCCAAACATTGGCTACAACTTCCTTTTTGCCTTACACCCTAGTGATTTCATTACTGACAAGAGGTTTGCGTATCTATCAAAGATTGCATTTACGAACAATGAGCTAGATAATTTTGCGTCTCAGTTTGGTAAGAAGCAACTAAAGAATCCGATAAACAAACAGCTTTTACAGGATATGATCCGTTTCCGGGAAATATTGTCAAAGGATATTGTCAAAAATAACCAGGACAAACATCTTACTCAGGATAACTTAGACGAATCAGTGCAGAGAATCCTTGACCGTCTCATATTTATTAGAAATGCTGAGGATAGAGATTTAGAAGAGAATCAGCTACAATCCAATGTGAGGCAATGGTATTCTAAGGGCAAAGGTCATCTTGTAAAGGAAATATCAAGGATATACAAAGATTTTGATAACAAATACAACAGCAAGCTCTTTGCTCACCATTTATGTGATGTCCTTTACGTAGAGAATGAAGCACTTCAAGAGGTAATAGAGGGTCTTAACCAGTCTAAGGATAATTCTTACAGATATGATTTCTCTATCATTGAATCAGATGTTCTGGGAAACATATACGAGCAGTATCTGGGCAATATACTCAAATCAACACCTAAGAGGGCTAAGTTAGAGGAATCCAAGACTCATAGGAAAGAACAGGGCATCTACTATACACCATCCTACATAGTTGATTACATAGTAAAGAATACGGTGGGTGAATATATCAATACTCATAAACCTGAGGAAATCCGTAAGGTGAGAATACTCGATCCGGCATGTGGTTCTGGTAGTTTCCTGATTAGAGCTTACAAGGAATTGGAAAATTACTGGAAACAGAATTCTGATTTTGCTCAGCTAACTCTAGATAGTGAGGAATTCTATTCAAAGAGAGTTGAAATTCTCAGAAATAACATATTTGGTGTTGACCTTGATCCTAAAGCAGTTGAAATAGCTCAGCTAAATCTTCTATTGCAAATTTCGGAGAAAAAACAAAGATTGCCATTACTACAAAATAACATTAAGGTTGGAAACAGTTTGATTGATGACCCTTCTATTTCTGATAGAGCTTTCAAATGGGAAGAGGAATTTCCAGAGATAATGAAAGAAGGCGGATTTGACGTTGTGATTGGGAATCCGCCTTATGGTGCAGATTTAACGAACGCTGAACTCGATTACTTGAGTATTAATTACTTAACAAATAGCAAGAAGAATTACGATACATATCCTTTGTTCATGGAAAGAGCTAATTCACTCCTTTTGAAAGGAGGGTATTTCTCATTTATTGTTCCAGATACTTTCCTAAGAAAAAGCGATTTTAGACCATTTAGAGATTTTTTATTGTCTAGATTTCAAATTAAAAAAATTTTCGAAGTTGGACACGTATTTGATGATGCCAAGGCAACCGAAAATGCAATTTTCATAGGATTAAAAAATGGAATAGAGAATTATGATTATTCATTCAAACATTTGTTTCTAAGTAAAAAAAAGGAAAGAGGAGTAAGATTAGTTATGATTTCAAACGAGGACTCTGATATCAATAACACAGTCTCTTATTCTACAATTGAAGGCCTTGAACAGAAAGATTTTCGTTTATTTAACGGAAAGGAGTTCTTGAGTTTAGTAAACAAAATTGAAAAATTTCCTAGCCTTGGTAACATAGATGGGATCAGTATATCACGAGGGAGTGAGGGAGGTAAAAATTTGATTTCTTTGTCTAAAACCTCTGATAAAATGAAGCCCATCCTCATTCCTGATGATATCTGGAAATTTGGGTATAAATATAATAATAGATATTTTCCAATAAAAGACCCATCAAGCACCAAATATCAAAAACCAAAAATCATGCTCATAAGAATAAGGAATGATAGTTTAAAAGACAGGATTATTGCATCCTACGATGAATCTGGGTATTTTACTTTGAAGACAGTTCAAATTATTAATGTTCAAGATGACAATAAAAATGATTTGAAATTCTTGCTTGCGATTCTAAACTCCAAATTAATGAACTTCTATTGCACCCATCGATTATCCGACGACATTAACAAAGCATATTTGTTAGGCCTTAGAGTCCCACAACCAACAAAGAAAGACGATTTGCGAATAAAAGAAAATATAGTGACCAAGGTAGTTAGTCTACTTAACATCAATAAAGAACTAAGTAACCTAAAGGAAAATGTCACAGATAGATTATCCGAACTAAGAGAAAAGGAGTTGGAAATCAAAGCTGATATTGACCGGTTAGTATACTTGTTGTATGGGTTAACAAATAAAGAAATTTCACTTTTAGAAAGTGCAGATGAAGTCTTTTAGAATAACTTATTTCTAAGGTTATATCAAAGATTAAATTTTAATCTTAAACTTTTAACATTTACACACTTTTACAATTGACCAATATAGGTCATGTACCCTCAACTTTAACCCAAATCTCAATAATAATATCTTCTAATTAATATAATTATTTGTTAAAATCATAACTTTTTTTGATGTTATCTATATCCCCCTAACAAGGATGGGGTTGACCGGATTTGAACCGGTGACCTCCCGGTTATCAGCCGGGTGCTCAAACCAAGCTAAGCTACAACCCCTTAACTACGGATTTAGCGAATAGGTGATTTTATAATAAACATTTTGCAGAAAATTGTTTTACGAAGTTTCCGCAGGGTTGATTATTTATACAATTGAATTTGGAACGTTCAGAAATTGCTCAAATTCTTTGATATAGAAAAATGGTTTCTGCCGAAAAATTGGAAATATGTTAGGTTATTACTGATTTGAAAGGAACATTAAGCGGGTATCTGCTTTAGATTTCTGCACACAGAGCAGATATCTGATGTGGTTGGGGTACCACATATCCTGCAGTTTCCAAGATGTGTATATCTCCCGGTCGGAGCAATAGACTTCTTCACTTCTTCTCCGAATTTCGCGATTGCATATGTTGTGCCTGGATGCTTTTCCTCCAATCCGGAAATTATTTCCCGAATCTCGTTTCTCTCAGCCCTGCCAGCATATGGACATGAAAGACGATCAACCTTTATACCCTGTAAAATTGAATAAATTAATACCTCTTTTTCCGGTATTT
>JAKBRR010000269.1 GCA_021845325.1 Thermoplasmata archaeon | reverse complement strand
CGGAATTACATTATTCCTGGCTATAATTGCTATATATATTTTTAGTCAACATATTGATAATGCTGGCGGGTACTATAAATACGTTGAAGCCGGGACACAGAATAAAGTAATTTCAAAAAGTGTTGGTCTATGGAATGCTTTCTGGGTTATAGGTGATATGATAGCTGCAAGCATCGTAGTTGGATGGTTTACCTGGGTGGGGTTGTCATCCCTGCTCAACATCACTATTCCCCTATATGGTGTGGTTTTACTTTCATTGATAGTTCCGGTTCTATATTTAATTGTAGGATACTTCGGAATTAAAGTAGCATCCGGAACAGCCATAACTATAGGTTTGCTACAACTTATCATCTTTACTGTACTTGCTGTTGGTTTTGTTTCTAAAGCTCATTATAATAGTCTTGCATACTTCAATGTTGGCAACTCACTGGATGGATTTCACGGTTTCTTCCTCGCCATGGTCGTTGGTGCATTCCTCGCCTATGGTGGATATGGCTCAGTAGTATCTCTCGGTGAAGAGGCAAAGTTATCAAAACAGAATCTGAAGAAGTCTATAGTAACTGCACTTTTGATCATGGTGGCGTTTGATACATTTGTAGTATATAGCATAGTCGCCGCTGCAGGCCCAAATCTCTCGACTGTAGATGGTCAATTTGCCCCGGGGCTTGTTATTGCCCAGCAGTTTTATGGACTTGATGTAGCTATCTTTGCATTTATATTCGTGGTAATTGCCCAGGTATTCTCTCCAGTAATATTCGGTAACAGCGGAGCCAGGACAATGTTCGCACTGGCCAGGGATGGCCTTTTCCCGGCAAGTTTTGCCAGGGTCCATAAGAAATATTCGAGCCCTTACATAGCGACAATCTGGCTTTTTGTGATCGTCGTTGTGGGAGTCCTACTTACGATTTTCCCGATGGTATATGTCTACGGGGAATCGAACGGGCTCTTCGACAGTTTTGCTCTCTGGGGTACGGTAATAACAATATTCACACTGCTATACCATATTGCAACAAATAGCTCTCTGGCTCTGTTTGTAAGGAGAAATAATATGAAAATGAAAACTCTGAGTTATGTTATCGCTCCTGCTGCAGGGTCCTTACTCATGGCAATTGCGATTTATTATTCTTTAGTTGGCCTTACACTTCCTCTTTCGCTGATTTACATAATGATACCTGTCTGGATCATAGTTGCAGTAGTGATAATATATATCAGAAAAAACACCACGAAGGTTGAAAGTACGAAGGAACTCACAGGTGGAAAATAAATGGTTAAACCCGCATTCCGTCCATTTTCCGGGGTGGTGTCCGGGGCGGATCGTTTTCATATTATATGCGATGGCAGACATTTACTTGATTTTTCAGGCTCAGCAATGACAACAGGGTATAATTTTATCATGCAAGAGTGGCTGGAACCTATAGTTAGTAGACTCCTATTTCAGAATGATTATACATCAGAACTAAAGAAAACCCTTACAGGGATAAGTGGATTTAATAATATCGCATTCAGTACCAGTGGAACTGAGGCCTGTGACACAGCCCTTTCGAGATTCGGCAAACCATTTATTGGTCTTGAAGGAGCCTATCACGGCCTCACTTTTTTGACCAGAATTGTATCCAACGGAACCGGTTATGATGAGGAGAATAAAATCATACATCTGAAGTGCCCATTCCCAGAGGTTTCAATTGAGCAAGCCAGGGATTATAATAATGAAATCCTCAATAATATTCCAGTAAAATTGGAGGGGGGAACAATGATAATGGAGCTGATACAATCTGATGGCGGGGTAAATGTCTTACCTGCAGATTTTGTAAAGGAACTGTTTGAAATAGCCAGAAAATATGGGATTCATACAATTGTTGATGAAGTTTATACCGGATATGGCAGATCAGGTGAATTGTTCCTTTACAAAAAGTACGGCATAAAGCCTGATATGGTTTGTATTGGTAAGGGCATGGCAGCAGGGTTGCCTCTTGGGGCTGTTCTGTATAATAATGATTGGGATTTACCATTTAATGATGTTGTAAGCATGCAGGCGGGCAATATGTTTGTTTCCCGTGTTGCTCTGGAAGTTCTCAAGACGCTGGATGAAAAGCGACTCAGTTCTGTAAGGAAGAATGGAAGGGATATTATTAATAAGCTTCTAAGTGTTAAAAATGATAAAATACACTCTGTTAAAGGTAGAGGATATATGGTAGGCGTAGAGTTTAGAGATGACAATGATAATCCGGATGGCAAATACGCTCTAAAAATTAGAGATAAATTGTTTGCAGAGGGCCTGGTATGTTCACTTACCGGCGCTTCAAATAATGTTCTGAAGATAACCCCTCCTGTTCTAATAGATGAGGAGAATTTAAATTCTGGAATAAGTATACTTGTTGATGCACTTGAGAAATAAAAGAGGTAAGATAAATGAAAGTAGACAATGTTTTTAAATTTGATTATAGTATGAGAACAGAAATAGCAGGAATCCCTATTGAAAGCTGTGAAGCAATAAAAATTAAAATACCCCTGACTCTCGTTTTTGCGATATCCCTGGGCAATCAAGAATTTTATGACGGAGTCATTGTTAAATTAAATAGTGGAGATGCCACAGGTTATGGTGAAGCTGAAACAATTGCTGAGATTACTGGAGAAACGCCTGAGATGCTGTTTGATTCTATTAAAGGAATTTTACGCATGATTCACGGGAAACAACTTGAAAGCATAGAGGATTTTTCAGAGTTAATAAATCGCTACTGTTATGGAAACACGGCTTCCAAAAGTGCCGTTGACATGGCATTTCATGATCTTCTCGGAAAAATATTAGGAGTTCACGTAGTTAGAATTTCAGGAGGGAGCTTTAAACCCAGAGTAACTAGCCTTACAATTCCTATCGGGACAAAGGAGGAAAATATGGGACTTCTTGAGAAATATCAGGATTCTGGTGCTTCTATTATTAAGGTGAAAGTCGGCAAAGATGTTATCAGTGATGCTGAAAGAATTAAATACATTGCAGAAAACCTTAGAGAAGGAGTCAGATTTTTTGTAGATGCAAATCAGGGATATAGTTTGAGAGATGCTATTAAAATTGCCGGAGTATTAGAAAAATATGAGGCAATATTTTTTGAGCAGCCCATGAACAGATCTGATCTGAATGGGGCGAGAGAGTTAAAGCGCAAATCCGGCATTCCGTTAATGCTCGATGAAAGCATATCATCCCCTATGGACGTAATAAATGCAATCAGGATGGAAGCGACCGATATGATCAATGTAAAATTATCTAAAAGTGGTGGGATTCATCAGGCAATAAAAGTTCTTACTGTAGCGCAGGCCGCAGGAATGGATGCCATGGTTGGATGCATGCTTGAATCAAAACTAGGGATAGCCGCTTCACT
>JAKBRR010000268.1 GCA_021845325.1 Thermoplasmata archaeon | reverse complement strand
GAAGCCATTCCCGCCTGTAACAAGAACCTTCCTATTCATTCCATATCCTCCATGGTGCTTTACCAGTTTTCCACAGATCATTTAGGTAATTCTTGTCCCTCAAGGTGTCCATTGGATGCCAGAATCCTGCATGCCTAAATGCGACCAGCTGCTTTCTACTAGAAATCTCTTCTAAAGGTGCATGTTCCCAAATGGTTTCGTCGCCATCAATAAAATCAAGTACTTCAGGTTCAAGAACAAAGAACCCCCCATTTATCCAGAAGTTGTCGCCAGGTGGCTTTTCAACAAACGAACTTGTATTATCCTTCAAGTCTATTGTAAGAGACCCAAATCTGCCAGCCGGCTGTACGGCTGTAACGGTTGCCAGTTTCCTATTATGTTGGTGGAATTGCGAGAGTTTGTTTATATCGATGTCTGACAGTCCGTCGCCGTAAGTCAACATAAAAGTTTCATCTTCTAGATATTTCATAACTCTTTTGATTCTTCCACCTGTCATCGTATTTTGCCCTGTATCAACTAGTGTGATTTTCCAAGGTTCTGTAGATGAGTTAAGATAAGTTGTTCTGTTACTCCGAATATCTATCTGCACATCAGATTTATGCAGAAAATAGTTTACAAAATACTCTTTTATAATATACCCTTTATATCCCAGGCATATTATAAAATCATTGAATCCATAATGAGAATAAATTTTCATTATATGCCATATTATTGGATATTCACCTATTTCGACCATGGGTTTGGGTTTTATTTCTGTTTCTTCACTCAGTCTGGTTCCTAAACCTCCGGCAAGAATTACAACCTTCATGTATACTTAAACCTCCTGCACCGTATTCAAAAAAGATATTTCAGGAATGATTGCTATTAGATTTACATCTTGAGGGAAAAATTGCTTCAGAAACCCTACTATCTCTTTCCTCAGATTCCACGCAAATATAATGATGATTTTTGGATTTAAATTTACTAATTCTTCTGGTGGAACAATTGGTATAGCAGCTCCTGGAATAAACTTTCCTTGTTTCACAGGACTCTTATCAGCAATAGCTATAATTTCAGACCGGGATAAAGCTAAAAAATTTAAAAAAACAGTCGCTTTGGCTGAAGCCCCATATCCTGCAATTTTATTCCCACGGTGGATTTCCCCTGCGAGAAATCTTAGTGCATCCTCTTTAATTTTAGCAACTTTCTTAGGAAAGAGAAAATATCTTGATTTAATTGATTCAAGCCCACCTTCCATTTTCAAAATATTTTTAACGGATTCGTCTATTGTTTGTGATCCGATAAAAGATATGAACACCCTTAATGAGCCACCTTGTGAATTTACTAGCTCCGCTTTATATGCTTCAAGATCCACGTTCTCTAAGAGTCTAGAGAACGTCGTGAAATTAAAATAAGATATGTGTTCATGATATATCTGATCAAAAGCAGAATTTGATATCATGGATTCGAAATTGTAAAATTCTACCACTAGTGAAGCTGTAGGCTTTAACAAATATTTGCAGTTTATTAGAAACTCTTCAGGGTTGGGAATATGCGTTATAATATTCGTAGCAGTTATAAGATCCATTTTTCCACTTGTCGCTAGTATTAGCTCTCTCGTATCTGAATCAAACATGCGATTTATAGTGTTTATTCCTTTCGCCATAGCTATCTCAAATGCAGGCCTTGAAGGGTCAACACCTAGAACACGGCAACCTTCTTGCTTGAAGAAACCTAAAAGCGTTCCGTCGTTTGACGCAATATCCAATACTTCTGAGCCTTTTGACAGGTTGCATGTGCGAAGACAATCCTCCGCAAAATCCTTCATATCCTCACGCGTTTGATTGCTAACCCCAGTCAAATACGTATTATTTGAAAATAAAACTTCGGGTTGAACTTTTTCCCGTAACCACACATATAGACAATCGTTACAAATCAACAAGCTAAGTTCAAAACGGGAACAATTTAACGCTGAATTTATAGAATTTTTAAGATCATTTGCAGGTGGTTGATTTCCCAAGTCAAGAAAAAGATTTATGTTATTACTTTTACAGATAGGACAATGATTGGCTTGCACGATCCTGAATACCATCAGGTATAAAGTATTCTATTATCTTTCTCAATGTCAATTATAAACCGCTATTTTATCCTTTGTTACAATTTGGGAAATTCTTTGACATCAACTCACCACTATACAGACTGTCTGGCATGCGATCCTTAAGGATCATCTTTGAAATGAGTGCTATAAGAGATTTAACCTACGTCCGCTGAATCTGGTTATGCCGGATTCAGGTGTATAGAAGGGGAGTTGCGTGAAACTGCCCTGGAGGCTTTGAAATGAATCTCCCCTGATTCATATGGCCCATTGGCACTTTCTTCTCTGTGGGAGAAGCAATAGGTGTATGCCATGTGATCTTGTATATTCTTTTTAGCCAGTTCTGATTCCATGAACTGGCCAGGGATACGCGGTCTTGGGCTTGAGGATAACTCCTCGTGACGCAGCATGCGTCTCCCTTCTTTCATTCCGTACCCGGATGGGATGTTGCAGCATATCTGCGGATAAAAGACAAGTCTGTGGTGAATGAAGGAGATTGGGAGGGGAACTGACCGGTGATAGGGATGAAAATATATGTGGGAATAGATATGGCCAAGGATAAGTTCGAATATTGTGCAATGGATGATGCCCTCAATATTTTATGCAGGGGAAGCAATAGGGAAAACAGCACTGAAAGATTCAGGGAACTGTCAGATCTCATCAGGAATCTTAAATCCACCAGCACAATGATGAAGATTGGTATGGAATCAACAGGAATATACCACATTCCGTTATACAACCACCTGAGAACAGGTGGATTCCCTGTAAGAATTCTCAATGGCCTTGAGGTGAGGGGCATGAAGAAATCAAGGGTAAGGAAGACAACCAATGATACTATTGATGCAGAATCAATAGCCAGGTATCTCATGATAAGGGAGGAGAAGGAAACATTTGCTGTGCCTGAGAATTTCAGGAATCTCAGGGAGTTCATAACAGCTTACAGCATCGTTACGGATAAGATAAGAACGACAAAGAACAACCTCATAAGGGCAATGGACATGATATTTCCCGGACTGTCAAATGCAGTTGATATCAATGATGATGCCATTGACATGTTAAGCAAGTATATGACACCTGAAGATTTCATTTCAGCTGATCCTGCTGAAATTGAGAAATATGTGTCGAAGAGAAGATATGGCAAAATCATGAAAATCGCATCGGATTCACCTGCAAATTTCTCTCTGGAAAGATCTCTGAGGATGGAGATATCCTCTCTTATTGTAAACGCCGGTCAAGATTTGTGCAAAATCGCCGGTTTGAAATTGACCCCCCTTATATATAGCTTTCAATTCCTTTTCACTCCTTCCTCATTGTTGGC